>JAUYAJ010000202.1 GCA_030693565.1 Rubrivivax sp. | reverse complement strand
GGGTTGTTGCGCGCCCCCGGCTGCGCCGCGGTGGCGGCCGCGGCGGCGGCGGGCGTGGCGCCGCTGGCGGTGTTGGCGCCGGGGCCGATGCGCTGAAACTGGTAGTCGGGGTGCTGGCCCTTGATCGACAGCGAGGCTTTGGCGCGCAGCGGCGTGCCGTCGTGCGCGAAGTGGTCCAGGTCGACGCTCAGACTCTCCATCACGCCGTCGACGATGACGTTGCCCCACTGGAAGCGCAGCCGCGGCGGGGCCTGGTTCTTGGCACTGCTGCCTTGCGGCGTCATGAAGTATTCGATGTCCTTGGTGCGTTCGAGCACCGAGACCGGCACCGCGGTCGTGCCTTCGTCGGCGGTGTCGAAGACGAGGTCGACGCTGAGCGTGGTCGAGCCGCTGCCGGTGTATTGGCGCGCCTGGCGGCCGGCCTGCTTGCCGCCTTCGCTTTCGTTGGCGTACTGCAGGCGCAGCGAGCTCGGGTTGAACTGCACCGGCAGCGGCGACTTGCCGCGCCGGGGCTGGTTGTCGTTGTCGATTTCCAGCAGGCTGGCTTTGCGCAGCTCAGGCATGGCGGTCTCGCGGCAAAGGCGGCGGCAGGGCGGTGGTGCGGCTGTGCGTCATGGTCAGGTCAGGCGCAAACCTTCGTGGGCGATGTGCAACTCTTCGATCGCGATCTCGCCGGTCTTGGCGTTGAGTTCCGGCCCGCGCACGCGCGCCGGCACGCCGCGCTCGAATTCCCAGGTCGCGACGACGTCGTCGCCGGTCTCGCCGAGCACCTCGACGATGCCGTCGTAGCGCGGAATCGGCCGTGTGCCGGCAGCGATGCTTTGCAGCCATTGCCACAGGCTGCGGTCCAGCGTGCCGCTGGCGCTGTGGAACATGCCGCGCTTGAGCACCAGCGGCTGGTACTTGGCGCGCCCGACCTGGCGGATGACGCCGTCGTTGCGGCCGCCTTCCAGGTGTTCGGCAATGTCGAGTTCGACCTCCAGCCCGCTGACCTCCTGGAAGGCGCCGTCGCTGAGTGCGGCGCCGCCGGCTGATTCGGCGGCCACCGCGGTCACGCCGGTGGGCGCCAGGCCGGCGCGTTCGTCGGGGCTGCGCCGCAGCTGGACGTGGAAGCGAAAGGCGCGCAGGAAGCGGTCGTCGCTCTTCATCATTCCTCCAGCGCCAGCGTGCCGTCGCCGCCGCGCGTGAAGCGCAGCACGATGAACTCCAGCGGTTCGCTCGGGGCGACGCCGATGTGGGCCAGCAGCTGGCCGTTGTCGACCCGGTAGGCCGGGTTCAGTTCGGCGTCGCAGTGGACGAAGAAGGCCTCTTCCTCGGTGGCGCCGCTGAAGGCGCCGAGCCGGTAGAGCCGGCGCAGGAACAGCGTGACCAGGCGCACCAGCTCGCGCCGCAATGCCGGCGTGTGCGGCTCGAACACCGCCCACTGCATCTGACGCAGCAGCGTGCGCCGCAGCATCAGCATCAAGCGCCGCACCGAGAGCTGGCGCCAGGCCGGGTCCAGCGACAGCGTGCGCGCCGCGCTCAGGCGCACGCCGGCAGGTTCCTGCAGGTAGACGTTGATGCCCAGCGGGTGCAGCAAGTCGTGCTGCGCCGGGCTGATGCGCGCCAGCGGCTTGACGACTTCGCGCGCCACCTCGTTGGCCGGCCCGTGGGCGATGCCCTGCCGGCGCTCACGCGCGGCCAGGATGCCGGCGGCGGCAGCACTGGGCGGCACGCTGACCAGCGCCGCGCGGGCGTCGTCGCTGGTCGCCACCTGCAGCCAGGGGTGGTAGGCGGCGCAGTACGAAGAATCGAAGTGGCTGCGCAGCGCCGCCACCTGGGCTGGCTTGAGCCCGGGCGGCACGTCGAGCAGGGCGATGAGGTCGCGGTGATCTTCGACCAGCGTTTGCACGCGCAGCAGCAGCGCGGTGATGCGCTCGAGGTCGGCCGGCGCTGCCGGGTCGAGCGCCAGGCCGGGCAAGGCGATGGCATTGGGCTGGACCACGGCGGCCGGCGGCGGCGGTGTGCAGAGCGCGAAGTCGGGGCCGGCGAGCGAGGGGTCGGGCACGCCGGACTGCGCCGGCAGCGGCTGCGGCTGGTAGAGGTCGGGTGCGCAGAGCTGGGTCAGCTCGTCAACGCCGAGCAGGCAGTGCAGGCCGGCGTAAGGCCCGTCTTCATGGGGGTCGAAGCCGGGGTCGAAGAAGTCTTCGTGGTCGATGTCGGCAAAGCGGTCAATGCCACCGCTGAACGGCGCCGCGGCATGCTCGCCGACGAGCTGCAGTGCGCCGGTCGGGCTCAGGCGGTCGCCGGCCCAGGCGAAGTCAGGCCAGGCCAGGCGTGATTCCCGGCACAGCACGGTGGCCAGCCAGCGCGGGTGGTCGACGTGCAGGCCCAGGGCGATGAAGACCTCGCTGCTGCCGGCGCCGTCGCTGAGCCGCAGCTGGGCGTCGACCAGCTCGGCCGTGGCCACAGCAGCGGCGGTGGCCGACTCCAGCGTCGCGATGCGCTGGCGCGCTGGCGAGTTGGGGTCACCGCGATCGGCCAATGCGGTGATGAAGCGCAACACATGGCTGCCGTCGACCAGCCGCAGGCGCAAGAGCGTGCCGGCGGCAATGGGCTCGGCGGGGTTGAGCCGCAGTTCCAGCGTGCCCCCACCGATGGGCTGGGCTTGCAGCGCCCGCGTGCGAAAGCCCAGCCGGGCCTGGAGCGCATTGCCCCAGCTGCCTTCCGAGCGCGCGCGCAGCAGCGGCGCGCCGAGCACGCCGCCGAGCGCCGCGCTGGCGACACCGGCGGCGTTGTCGGCGGCACTGGCGTAGCGGTGGACGATGCGCACGACATGGGCGCGCTGCGCGCCTTGCTCGAAGTAGGCCGCCACCGCATATGGCAGCAAGCCCGGGCCTTCGTAGCCGCCGAACTGGCGCCGATACTCGTCGAAGCTCTCGACCGCCACGGCGACGCTGCGGACGCGCGGGCGCAGCGGGTCGCACATGCGCCAGTCGTCCGTGAGCGCGGCGGTGTTGTCGACCAGCGGCTGCCGGCACGGCCCGCGCGGCGCCACGCCGACGAAGGCGCAGACGTCCATGCGCACACCGGTGAGGCGACGGATCGGCTCCGGCGCCAGCGTGTAGACGCCGGGCGCGCCGTGGGCGATGCGGTCGAGCGCGGCCATCGGGCTACTCGTAGTCCACGCCTTCGTGCACCAGGTGCAGCTCTTCCATCGCTACCTCGCCGCCGCCCTTGGCCGCCAGCGTCGGCCCGACCCATTTTTTGGGCTGGGCGTTCTTGAGCCGGAAGGTGGCCACCGGCTGGCGGCCTTCGTCCATCAGCGTGATGCTGATCTGGCGCGGGTCGTGGTCACCTTCGCGCACCGCCTTGAACCACTCGAAGAGGTCAGTCGACCCCACCAGGCCGCGCTTGAGCGTGATGTCGTCGTTCTTGAAGGTGTTGGCGACCTTGCGCACGGTGTTGAACTTCTCGTTGCCGTTGCGGTAGTCGGAATAGGAGATTTCGCCGCCCAGACCGCTGACGTCGGAGAAGCCGGCGACCACGCTGGCTTCGTCACCGACGCCCATCGACACCAGGTAGTTGAAGGCTCCGTAGGGGTTGTCTCTGAAAGTTGCCATGACTCAGGCCTCCTCAGCGCTTGGCATCGCCGGTCCACTGGCCGACGCGGAAGATCACGAACTCGGCCGGCTTCACCGGGGCCACACCCACCAGGCAGATCATTCGGCCGTTGTCGAGGTCGTTCTGCGTCATCGTCGTGCGGTCGCAGCGCACGAAGTAGGCCTGCTCGGGTTTCTCCCCGAGCAGCGCGCCGTCGCGCCAGAGCACGAGCAGGAAGTCCTCGACCATGCGGCGCACGTTGGCCCACAGGCGTTCGTTGTTGGGCTCGAACACCGCCCACTGCGTGCCTTTGTCCAGCGTGTGCTCGAGGTAGATGAAGAGCCGGCGCACGTTGACGTATTTCCACTCGGGGTCGGAGCTCGCGGTGCGCGCGCCCCAGACGCGGTTGCCGCGCCCTTCGAAAAAGCGCAGGCAGTTCACGCCTTCGGGGTTGAGGACGTCGTTGCGGCCTTTGTTGATGTTGACTTCGAAGCGTGTCAGCCCGCGCACGACTTCGTTGGCCGGCGCCTTGTGCACACCGCGCTCGATGTCGCTGCGCGCGTAGATGCCGGTGACGAAGCCCGACGGCGGCAGCAGCAGCCGGCGCTGCGGCGCGCCTTGGCTGGCGCGCTCCAGCGGGTCGAGGATCTCGATCCAGGGGTGGTAGAGCGCGGCGTACTTGGAATCGAAACGGCCGCGGAAATTGCGCACCTGGTTCATCGACGACTGGCGCGGCGCGTCGATGACGGCAATGCGGTAGCGCAGCCGCTCGGCATGGCCGACCAGCGTGCTGGCCGCGGCGAACGAAGCGTCGGCATCGGCCAGGTCGCCGGCGTCGGGCAGGGCGACGATGGCGATGTCGTCGATGTCGGCCAGTGCCGCCAGCCCGGTGGCCTTGATGCTGGCGTCGTCGAGGTCGGCGTCGGCACCGGCGAAGTCGCTGTCGGTGGCCATCGTGCCGTCGTCGCCGTCTTCGAGCCGCGGCGCTGGGTTCGCCTGCAGTGCAGCGATCAGCCGCGCCGGCAGAAAGTCGGGCTCGGGGTCGACCAAGGCCTCGGGGTCCCAGTCGAGCCAGACGACGGCGTTCTCGTCCTCGGGGTCGTTGCGCTGCAGGATCTTGCCGATGTAGCGCTTCTGCCCTGGGTGGGCGGCGAGTTCTTCGTAGACGTCGCTGCGCTCGGCGTCAACGTTGACGCGCACGCGCAGCTCGACGAGCTGGATCAGGTCGGTGGCGCCTGGCACCACCGGCGCGGCGTTGCGAATGAAGGTCTGCACGCCGTCTTCATCGACCTGCAGCACCGCCAGCTGGGCCAGGTTGACGGCGGCATTGCCGACCGGGATGGGCCCGGCGGCGGGGATGATCTCGAGCACCGCACCGGCCTTGGCGCGCCGGACCTGGACGTCACCGCTGTCGGCCACATAAGCCAGGTTCTTCGAGCGCTGGGTTTCGCAGCTGACATGGACGTTGCCCATCAGCCCGGGCCAGCGTGCCCGCCAGGTCGCGGTGCCGCCGCCGCTCAAGGTGACGGCCCGGCGCGCGCAGCCGTTGTAGTCGGTCGCCGGCGTGGTCTGCACCGCCACCCGCGACACATAGAGCCGCTGGCCGCCGTTCATGAAGAAGGCGCGCGCCGCATGGGCCAGGTAGTTGACGCGCTCGTCGCCGTCCGGGTGCGTGGCTTCGAGGCCACCGTAGACACGCTCGAACTCGGTGAAGCTGGTGATCAGCCGCGGCTCGCTGCTCGACGGTCCGAGCCGGTAGTGCACCGGGCCGTAGCGTGTCAGGCCGGTGAAGCCGGTGGTGCTGGTGGGCACACCTTCGAGCGACTTGGCGCGGAAGCTGACTTCTTCGACGTACACGCCGGGTGAAAGGTATTCAGGCATCTGCGCCTCCTGTGTGCAGCGGGGTGGGGGACGGGGGGCCGGTGCGAACGGGTTCGCGGCGCCGGCAGCTGGGACGGGGGTTCACGGGTCTCTCAAGAAACAAAACTGAAGACGGCCAGTTTCATGCGGCGGCCGCCAACGGATTGATACGAAAGCCCAGCGCGGCGGCGCGGCGCTTGAGGGCAGCGATGCTGCGCTCACGCTGCTGCTCCTCGTAGCGCTGCTGGCCT
>JAUYAJ010000188.1 GCA_030693565.1 Rubrivivax sp. | reverse complement strand
GCACGTCGGCGGCGCGTTCGCGCGGCACGCGCAGCGTCAAGCGCGTATGCCGCGACAGCAGCGCCTGGCGGCCGTCGCCGCTGGCCAGGTTGAGGCGGTGGATGGCGGCGCCCGGCAAGCTGGCCAGCCAGGGCAGGGCGGTTTCCAGCGCCGCGGCCAGCGCACGCCGATGTTCGCGCGACAAGCCTTCGCACTCGATCGCGAAAGCGATGTCGATCATGTGGGCAGGGCTGGCGGACATGAGTGCAACGGACTACTGGGCCTAGGAGCGCGGCTGCTGGCGGGCCCAGTGCAGCAAGGCCTCGCCCCATTGTTCGGCGGTGAGCGGGTCGATGTCGAAGACGGTGAAGCGGCTGCCTTCACGGATGCGCGTGCGCAGCAAGTGCATCGGCACGACGGTGCGCGCCGCGGCGGTAGCGTCGGCTGCGGCTGCGGCTGGCACAGCGTCGTCGCCGAAGTCGATCTGCTGAAGTTCAATCAGCTGGCCGCCCACGGGCACGCGCAGGCTGGCCAGCGGTGTCATGCGCGCCATCTTGTCTCCTGAAGGGCCGCAGTTTGTGCTCCGACCCCCGGCAGGCGTCCATACCCGGTACGGGTGACAGCCGGATAGCCCATTCGGGTAATGGCGAGACTGCCTATCCGGTCTATCTTCGGCTACCCAAGGTGGGTGATAGCCGCCGGTGCAGGCTGGCGTCACCATTCCAGCGTTGGATCTCCGGCGTCGCACCGCCGCCGGACACGTGGAAGGAGCTTTCGGCATGGCCAAGAAACCGCACGACACGCCGATGCTCGACCAGCTCGAGTCCGGGCCCTGGCCGAGCTTCGTCACCGGCCTGAAGCGGCTGGCGAAGGACAAGGACTACATGGTCGACCTGATGGGTCAGCTGGAGACGTCCTACCGCACGAAGAAAGGCTACTGGAAGGGCGGCACCGTCGGTGTCTTCGGCTACGGCGGCGGCATCATCCCGCGCTTCACCGAGCTCAAGGACGAGAAAGGCGCGCCGGTGTTCCCCGACGCCGCCGAGTTCCACACCCTGCGCGTGCAGCCGCCGGCCGGCATGCACTACGACACCAACGTGCTGCGCAAGATGTGCGACATCTGGGAAGAGCATGGTTCGGGCCTGATCGCCTTCCACGGCCAGTCGGGCGACATCATGTTCCAGGGCGCCAAGACCGACAAGGTGCAGGACGCCTTCGACGCCCTCAACGAACTGGGCTTTGACCTCGGCGGCGCCGGCCCGGCGGTGCGCACCTCGATGAGCTGCGTCGGCGCAGCGCGCTGCGAGCAAAGCAATTACGACGAAGCGCGCGCGCACCGCCAGGTCATCAACACCTTCCTCGACGACATCCATCGCCCGGCGCTGCCTTACAAGTTCAAGTTCAAGTTCAGCGGCTGCGCCAACGACTGCATGAACTCGATCCAGCGCTCGGACATGGCCGTCATCGGCACCTGGCGCGACAACATGCGCAGCGACGAGGCGCTGGCGCGCAAGTGGTTCGCCAAGCACGGCATGAACGAACTCGTCAACGACGTCATCACGCGCTGCCCGACCAAGACCATCTTGCTCAAGGAGATCAAGGACGTCGACACCGGCGACAAGATCACCAGCGTCAAGCTCAGCGACACCCATGCGCTGGAGATCGACAACAGCAACTGCGTGCGCTGCATGCACTGCATCAACGTGATGACCGGCGCGCTGGCGCATGGCAAGGACACCGGGGCGACGATCCTGATCGGCGGCAAGCGCACGCTCAAGATCGGCGACCTGATGGGCACGGTGGTCGTGCCCTTCCTGCCGCTCAAGACCGACGAGGACTACGAAGCGCTGGTCGACCTGGGCCAGAAGGTGATCGACTTCTTCGCCGAGAACGCGCTCGAGCACGAGCGCACCGGCGAGATGATCGAGCGCATCGGCCTGGTCAATTTCCTTGAAGGCATCGGGGTCGAGATCGACGCCAACATGGTCTCGGCGCCACGCACCAACCCCTACGTGCGCACCGACGGCTGGGACGACGAGGTTGCCCGCATCCAGGCCGCCAAGTCGGCCGCGGCCTGATGTTGACCCCCAAGCTTGCGGCTGCGCCGCTTCGCTACCCCCCAAGGGGGCTCAGCCGCCTTGGGGCGGCCCGGCGGCGGCTGGTTCACGCAGAACTAGTCTAGGAGTACACGATGGCCACAGCCACCAAGATGCGCGCCCCGATCGAGAGCGGGGTGCCCGACAACAAGCAGTACATGCATCCATTGATGCTGAAGAACTACGGCAACTGGAAGTGGCACGACCGCCCGCGGCCCGGCGTGCTCCACCATGTGTCGCACGACGGCGACGAGATCTGGACCGTGCGCGCCGGCACCCAGCGTCAGATGGACGTCTACACGATCCGCAAGCTGTGCGACATCGCGGACATCTATGCCGACGGCCATGTGCGCTTCACGATCCGCAGCAACATCGAGTTCATGGTCGCCGACGAGAACAAGGTCGCGCCGCTGATCGAGTCGCTCACCAGCAGCGGTTTTCCGGTCGGTGGCACCGGCAACTCGGTGTCGATGATTGCCCACACCCAGGGCTGGCTGCACTGCGACATCCCGGGCACCGACGCCTCGGGCGCAGTGAAGGCCTTGATGGACGACCTCTACGAGGAGTTCATCAAGGAGGAAATGCCCAACCGCGTCCACCTGTCCACCAGCTGCTGCGAGATCAACTGCGGCGGCCAGGCCGACATCGCCATCATCGTCCAGCACACCAAGCCGCCGAAGATCAATCACGACCTGGTGGCCAACGTCTGCGAGCGCCCGGCGGTGGTGGCGCGCTGCCCGGTGGCGGCGATCCGGCCGGCGCTGGTGAATGGCAAGCCGTCGTTGGAGATCGACGAGAAAAAGTGCATGTGCTGCGGCGCCTGCTACCCGCCATGCCCGCCGATGCAGATCAACGACCCCGAGCACACCAAGCTGGCGATCTGGGTCGGCGGCAAGAACTCGAACGCGCGCGGCAAGCCAGTCTTCATGAAGATGGTGGCCTCGGGGCTGCCGAACAACCCGCCGCGCTGGCCCGAGGTTTCGGCGATGGTGAAGAAGATTCTCTACACCTACAAGGAAGACGCCCGTTCCTGGGAGCGTGTGTCCGACTGGATCGAGCGCATCGGCTGGCCGCGCTTCTTCGAGAAGTGCGACCTGCCGTTCACCAAGTACCTGATCGACGACTGGCGCGGTTCGCGCGCCAGCCTGAACGCGTCGACCCACATCCGCTTCTGACGACGGCCGCGCCACCATGAAGTTCGGACTGCTCGTCAGCGAAGGCCCCTACACCCACCAGGCCAGTGACAGCGCCTACCAGTTCGCGGCCGCGGCCATTGCCGCCGGCCATGAGGTGCAGCGCGTGTTTTTCTATCACGACGGTGTCTACAACGCGACCCGGCTCACCGAGCCGCCGCAGGACGACCGCCACGTCGTCAACCGCTGGTCGGCGCTGAAAGCCGAGCACGACGTCGACCTCGTGGTGTGCGTGGCCGCCGCGCTGCGCCGCA
>JAUYAJ010000182.1 GCA_030693565.1 Rubrivivax sp. | reverse complement strand
GCTTCCAGGCCAGGTTGCCTTCGCGCAGCGCCTACATCGGCCGCGACGGGCCTTTGATCACGCTGATGCTCTTGACCGGCGCCGTCTGCGCCAGCACCAGATCGCCTTTGGCGCCGCCGACCGGCATCAGCACCGGCAGGTCACGGTTCGTGCACAGCGCGCGCACGCCGAGCTGGCGCAGCTCTTTCGGGAATGGTGCTTCGTGGGCGTCGACCAGTGACAGAAAGACCTCGCTGCCCAGGTAGGCCGAGCGTGGGCCGTCGCGCTGCTGGGTTTGCGACATCAGGCGCGGCTCGCGCTGCATCGAATAAAAGGCGCTGTGCTGGCGCTCTTCGGTGTGGAAGGCGTTGTAGAAAGGCAGGAAGCGGTACTCGGCGTTGACGCCGACACCGAAACCCTGGACTTCGGTGATCGAGTGGACCTCGTAGTCCATCGGCCGCGTGCGGTCAGGTATGACGTGGAAGTCGCTGCTGTCGGCGCTGACGTGGATGCGGTCGCAGCGTTTGTCCAGCAGGTTGATCGCCGGCACGCAGTGCAAGGCCATGCAGCTCGCATCGACGGCCTGGAGCAGCGCCGCGTCGGCGCGCGAGAACAGGATGACGATGTCGACCTCGTTGCCTTCGTGGGCGCGCAGCGCGTCGCCGATGGCGCGCAGATCGAAGAACAGGAAACGCTGCGGGAAGGCGAAGTATTCCTGCAGCAGCCGGTAGCCTTCGAAGCCGCGCTGGGTCTGCGGCAGCAGTGCCTCGTCGTCGTCGAAGCCCACCGGCTCGATGCATTCACCGTCCAGTGCTTCATGCCAGGCCGCCGGCCGCCGCGTGGGCAGCACCAGCACCCCGAGCGCGTGGCCGCACACGAGCTCGTGCAGCCGGTAGGCGATGTCGTCGACACCGGTGCAATGCAGGCGCAAGTCGTTCAGCTCGATCTGCGCGAAGTCGAGCCCGGCCGTCGCGCGCAGCCGCAGCCGCAGGCCAGAACGGTACTTGCGCCACTCGGGCAGCGCGGCCATCGGCAGGTCCGAGGCATGGGTGAAGTATTCGAGCTGGGCCAGCTCCAGCGGCCACATCGTCACGTCGTGCGCGCTGCGGAACTCGCAGGTCGTCGCCCCGGCCCGCCCGGCCTGGCTGTTCATCACGCTGCCGCGCGCCACCTTGATGCCGCCGGCCAAAGCAGCGTCGGCCAGATCGGGCTGCAGCTGGGCGATCAGCATCGACGGCGTCGGCGCCAGGAACTGCGGGTAGACGATCTCCAGCAAGCGCTGCGTGAAGCGCGGGAACTCGGCGTCGAGCTTGAGCTGGATGCGCCCGGCCAGGAAGGCAAATCCTTCGAGTAGGCGCTCGACGTAAGGGTCGGTGACCTCCAGCCCTTCGACGCCGAGCCGGGCCGCGATCTTCGGGAACTGCTGCGCGAACTCGGCGCCCATTTCGCGCAGGTGGCGCAGTTCCTCGTTGTAATAGCGCAGCAGTCGCGGGTCCATGGTCCTGTGAGTGTCGTCAGCGGTCGATCTCTTGCACGGCAATGCGGCCGGTCTCGAGGTCGATGTTGGTCTGCAGCATCAGCTCCAGCGGCACCGGCTGGGCCCATAACTGGCCGCTGATGCGGATGCCGATCTGGTTGTGGTGGTCGAGCTGACTCTGCGACAAGATGGCCTCGACCACCAAGGTGTCGGGCAGGATGCGCGGCTCATGGTCGACGATGGCTTGGCGGATGCGCGACTGCAACACCAGCGGGTCTATGGTCGACGCCGTCTGCCCCGACAGCGAAGGCAGGCCGAAGTTGAGCACCGAACTCTTGGCATGACTGGCGCCGGTCCAGTCGATCTCTGCCCCGGGCTGAACCACGTTGAACAGCCATGCCAGGTCGCGCAACACCAACTCGCGCAGGCGGTTGCGGTTGATCACACGGGACTCGACGGCCTCGACCTGCGAATCCGGTTCGTCGTCGGTCAACCGGTCCAGCAAGGCCGGTTGCAGGCGGTCCTGGGTGCGAAGTTGGGCCATCGTGCGCTGAGCTCAGGCCACCCGGCCGCTCAGGCCGAGTCGCTGGTCAGCGTCACCGAACGCACGTCCATCAGCGCGTACTCGGCCACGTCGGTCGTCAGCACACGCTGACCCAGGCCGACGAAGCTGCCCGACGCGGTCTCGCGCCAGTCGGTGCGCCGCGCCAGCGAAGCCAGGTCGCCAACGCCCAGATCGGTATCGGGATAACGGGTCGGGATCAGGCCCACGGTCTCGCCGCCGTTGGAGAACTGGAAATGCGCCGGCATCCAGATCGCATCGCGCAAGTCTTCGGGGGCGTCGATGTCGACCTTGGCGAGCCGGTTCCATGGCAGCCAGTAGTAGCGCCCGTTGATCACCGCTTCCAGCGTCGGACCGAGTCGGGTGTCGGCGTCGGAAATCCACTGGAAGGGCTGGTCGTCGATCAGGCCGGCGCTGGCCGGTGCCTCGTTCAGCGCCTGCTCGCGCAGCTTCATCGCGGCGTCGGGCTCACCACGGCCTTCGCGCAGCAGCGCTTCGATCAGCAATGCGATCCAGGGTTCGGGTTCGCCGAACAGCATCGGCACCTTCTGGCCGGCAAAGACCTGCAGGCGCAGCGTCTCGCAGTGGATGGCTTCGCGGTAGGTCTGCACCATCGGCAGCATCTGAATGTCGAGTTCGACCGCCACCGTGAGCTGGTTCAAGGCCCGGTCCCACTGGCCCAGGACGCACAGCAACTGGAACAGGAAGACGCGCAACTTGGCGTCCTGCGGATGCGCGCGCACCTGCTCGGTCAGCAGCTTGAGCGCCGCTTGCACATCACCCGACTTGAGAGCCTGTTCGGCCGCGCCCGTGTTCGCCATGAAGTCTCCGTCTCAATCTCAGTCTGGGGCGACGTCGCCGTGGAAGCTCGACGAGCCCATGCTGGCGCCGTCGTGGCTTTGCACCGTGTGGTCGATGGTGATCGACTTGAAGGTCAGCGTCAGCCGCTCGGTGAGCGTCGGCGCGCCGTCGTTGCCGATGTCCGACTCAACGTTGTAGCTGTTGATGCGGGCCTGCTCCAGCGTCATGACGAAATAAGGCACGGCCACCGCGCCGCCGGCTTTGCGCACCGAGAGCACGGCCGTGGTCAGTGTCTCGTTGTTCTTCATTACGACCATCAGCGCCGTCGAGGCCTTGTCGGCGCGCTTGACGATCTGCACCTCGCCCATCAGCGTGCGGCCGGTGCGTTGGCCGCCGACGGCCGATGGCGCGGTCATGCCCCAGCGCCAGTCGACGACGTCGATCTGACCGGCGAAAGCCTTGTCGACCGATTCGCCGACGATGACCCCGGTGCGCTGCCCCGTGGCCTTGAAGAACATGTCGGAACGGGCCATCAGAAACTCTCCGGGAACAAGCAAGAATGCCCCCGGCATGGCGGCCCTTTCGGGCCCGCCATGCCGGCTGGCGCATCACGGCTGGCTCGGACGGTCTTCAGGCGTTGTCGTTCGACGCGATGTCGTAGATCATTTCCTTGGCCGAGTCGGCCGAGCCGTCGGGCTTCTGCGGCGTGTACTCGTACTTCACCTTGGCGAAGTTGAGGGTCACGTTCTCGGTCAGGCGGTCTTCGCCACCCGAGCCGCCGCAGGACACCGAAGTGATCAGCACTTCTTCCATCTCGATCTTGATGTACTCGATCGGCGCGCCCTTGCCGCCTGCCTTGCGCACGACGAGGTTGGCCTTGGTCACGTGCTCGCCGTTGCTGCAATGCAACAGCAGCACATGCGACGACGCGTCGGTGTACTTGGTGAACGACAAGTCCTGCACGTTGGCCTTGCCGGCGCCACCGCCACCGCCCTGGTGGGTGGTTCCCGAGTTCGACATGCCCCAGCTCCAGGCCAGGACGTCGATCTCGTTCGGGTGCTTCTTATCGGTCGACTCACCCTTGATGTCGCCGATCTTCATGAACATGTCTACAGCCATGATGCTCTCCTTGATTGCCCTTTCTCAGGGCGGTTGTCGCTGCGATCGAGACGTCCGGCCAGTTGCGGACGCCCTCCCCTGTGCAGCCAGGAGAGGAAATGGAACGGAATCAGCCGCCCTTGGCCGACGGCAGCTTGGACACCAGCCGCAACGACACCGTCAGCCCTTCGAGCTGGTAGTGCGGCCGCAGGAAGAACTTCGAGCTGTAATAGCCCGGGTTCGCCGGATCTTCTTCGACCACGACTTCGGCCGCTGCGAGCGGCTTGCGCGCCTTGGTGGTCTCCGACGAGTGCGCCGGATCGCCGTCGACATATTGCATGACCCAGTTCGACAGCCAGCGCTGGACTTCGTCGCGCTCCTTGAACGAGCCGATCTTGTCGCGCACGATGCACTTGAGGTAATGCGCAAAACGGCAGGTGGCAAACAGGTAAGGCAGGCGCGCCGCCAGCTTGGCGTTGGCCGACGCATCGGGATCGTCGTACTCGGCCGGCTTGTGCAGCGACTGCGCGCCGATGAAGGCGGCGAAGTCGCTGTTCTTGCGGTGCACCAGCGGCATGAAGCCGTTCTGCGCCAGTTCGGCCTCACGCCGGTCTTCGATCGCGATTTCGGTCGGGCACTTCATGTCGACCCCGCCGTCGTCGGTGGGGAACGTGTGGGTGGGCAGGTTCTCGACCGCGCCGCCCGACTCGATGCCGCGAATGCGCGAGCACCAGCCGTATTGTTTGAACGAGCGGTTGATGTTGGTGGCCATCGCGTACGCTGCGTTGGCCCAGGTGTACTTGCTGTGGTCAGCCGAGCCGGTTTCTTCCTCGAAGTTGAAGGCCTCGACCGGGTTGGTGCGCGAGCCATAAGGCAGTCGCGACAGGAAACGCGGCATTGCCAGGCCCAGGTACTTGGAGTCGTCGGACTCGCGCAGCGAACGCCAGGCGGCGTAGTCGGGCGTGGTGAAGATCTTCGTCAGGTCACGCGGGTTGGCCAGTTCCTGCCACGAATCCATCTGCATCAGGTTCGGCGAGGCGCCGGTGATGAAGGGTGCGTGCGAGGCCGCGGCGATCTTGGCCATCTCGGCCAGCAGCTCGACGTCGGGCGCGCTCTGGTCGAAGTGGTAGTCGCCGACGATGGCGCCAAAAGGCTCGCCGCCGAACTGGCTGAATTCCTCGGCGTAGACCTTCTTGAAGATCGGGCTCTGGTCCCAGCTCGTGCCCTTGTAGCGCTTGAGCGTCTTGCCGAGCTCGGCCTTGGAGACGTTCATCACCCGGATCTTCAGCTGCTCGTCGGTCTCGGTGTTGTTCACCATGTAGTGCAGGCCGCGCCACGCACCTTCGAGCTTCTGGAAATCTTCGTGGTGAAGGATCAGATTGACCTGGTCCGACAGCTTCTTGTCGATGGCGGCGATCATGGCTTCGATCGAAGCCACGACATCACTGCCGATCAGCTGGGTTTGCGCCAGCGCCTGCTGCGCCAGCGTCTGCACCGCTTGTTCGACAGCGCCACGGGCGTCGTCGGACTTGGGCTTGAATTCCCGTTGCAGCAACGACGACAGGTCGCTGCCTTCCATGGTCACGCCAGCCAGTGCGGTAGCGGTTTGAGCTTCTGCCATTCGGTTCTCCGTGCGGGGTTCGGAAGTCGGTTCGGCGCGGTCAGGCGTCGGCGGGCTTGGCCGACGTGGCCAGCGTGCCCAGCAGGGCGGGGTCGGACATCAGCTTGCCGATCAACTCCTCGGCGCCGCCCTTGCCGTCCATGTAGGTGACCAGGTTGGACAACTGCTCGCGCGCCTGCAGCAGCTTGCTCAACGAGTCGACCTTGCGCGCCACCGCGGCCGGCGAAAAGTCGTCCATGTTCTCGAAGGTGATGTCGACGCTGAGGTTGCCCTCGCCGGTCAAGGCATTGGGAACCTGGAAGGCCACGCGCGGCTTCATCGCCTTCATGCGCGAGTCGAAATTGTCGACGTCGACTTCAAGAAACTTGCGGTCGGCCACCGGCGCCAGCGGGTCGGCTGGTTTGCCGGACAGGTCGGCCATCACGCCCATGACGAAGGGCAGTTGCACCTTCTTCTCGGCCCCGTAGAGCTCGACGTCATATTCGATCTGGACCCGGGGCGCGCGATTGCGGGCGATGAATTTCTGACTGCTGCTGCTCATGACAGGCTCCTGTGCGGCGTTGCTGGCTGAAGAACGAGGTTTTGCTTGAAGTCCTGGCTTTCGTCAAGAGCCGTCGGGACTTTCGATGCTGTCTGGATCGATGCCGACGACGCGGGCGACCTCGGACAAGGCGTCCGGCGCCAGCACCTTCATCAGCTGAAGGAAGTTGTGACTGATGAGCTGGCGGCCACGGCGCAGGTACAGCGGCGCCGGGTTGGTCGGCTCGGCGCGCTCAAGGTATTCGCACACCATGTCGATGGCACGAATGGCGTCGGCGCGCGAATTGACTGCGCCCGCCAAGCGGCCGCCACCCGCCTTGCCAGCAGCGCCGCCATCGGCGCCACTGTCGCTGCCATCGCCCTCGGCGTCGCCGTCGACGTCGCCTTGCGCCGCCTCGGCCGGCATCAACGAGACGATCGCCTGGCAGAGGCCGTAAAGTGGGCGCAGGTCCGGCGCCACATCGCTGGTCAAGCGCTCATTGATGAGCGTCATCAGCTGGCGCACTTGATCGGCCGCCTGCCTGGCCACATCGGGCAGCCCCGGCACACGCGCGACCGCAGCCTGGAGCATCTGCTCGACCTGAGCCTTGCCCATCTCGGCGTCGCCGCTGCGCGCCGGCGACAGCCCGCAGGCGACCTCGATGGTGCGCACGCGCAACTCACCGATTGCGCGGTCGGCCACGACGGTGGCACTGCGCAAGTCGTCGATCAGGCCTTCGGGCTCGCGCAACAGCGTCAGCGCGTTGACGCGCGCGTAGGGGTCACCGTCGTCTGGGTCGGGCAGTGGATGCAGGTGGTCCCAATGGGACTCGATCAGCCCGTGCAACAGGCGAAAGCCACTGGGCAGAAAGGCCAGCCCCTGCATGTGCAGCCCGGCGCGGACCCAGGTGATGGCGATGCGCAGATCTCGGCTGCGATCGAGCAAGGCCTCAGCCTGCTCGAACGCGCTACGCCATTCCGGCGGCTCAGCCGGCCCGAACTGGGACTCCGGCTTGCCCGCCGCCGCCTGGCTCAGGGCCAGGAAGTCGTTGTCGTACTCCAGGTCCGGGCCGCAGGGTTCGGCATCGTCAGCCAGAGGCTGAAGCCAGCGCGCGACCGCTCGGTCCGCTGCATCAAGGTCACTCATCAGGTCGATTTTGTTTTTTAGTAGGCACGCCACCAGAACGCGAAGCGCGCCGATGTCGGACTGGACCGCAGGACGGGAGCGAGTGTCGCAGGCCTTTGCCGTTCTGAGAACCCCCCCGATTCAAGTCGTGCCCGTCAGCGACAGTCACTGACGGCATCCGCAGTCACGGGGATGGCCGACTGGCGCAGCGTGACGTGCTCCGATACCATGGTCCGACAAAAACAAACCTCAGCGAGGCCTGAATGAGGTACTGCGCACGCCACGTCACCATGTTGCTCACGGCGGCAATAGCCGTCTTCTGGAGTGGCGGCCTGTCAGCTCAAGCCGTGGCGCCTCCGCCCGTGGCCACACCCGCAGTGGTTCCGCCCGCATCAGAGCTGATTCCACGCACCATCGCGCCACCGGTCGCCAACCCCTTGCCGACCGCACCGCCGCCGCCTCGGGAACTGGGCAAGCCTGACGACGACCTTCGCGTCGACGTTCGCGCCTATGCGGTGGACGCAACAGCCCCGCCGGAACTGCGCGACGCGCTGGCGGGCTTGACCGCTCGTTTCATCGGCAAGGACCGCAGTTTCGAGGATCTGGTCAACGCCGCCGCCGAGGTCACCCGTTTCCTGCAGCGCGACCTTGGTTACTACCTGGGCTACGCCTACTTGCCGGAGCAAGACCCCAAGGACGGCGTCATTCGCATCGCTGTGCTCGAAGGCCGGCTCGACCGCGTGGTTCTGAATTGGCGCGACGGTCTGCCCGTGGACCGGCAGGTGGTCGAGGCCTACCTGGCGCGGCTGCTGCCGGGCAGCATCTTGCGCGTGCGCGATGTCGAGCGTGTTGTCTTCCTCGTCAACGACTTGCGCGGCATGACGACCCGGTTCGAGATCCGCTCCGGCAGCACACCCGGCACGGCAGCGCTGCATGTCACGCCGCAACCCGAAGGTGTGTGGTCGGGCAAGGTCGAAGCCGACACCAACGGCTCGCGCTTCCTGGGTCAATACCGAATCGGCGGCTTGCTGCAGATGAACAGCCCCTTCGGGCGCGGCGACGGCTTCACCGCCAACTTGCTCGCCTCGACCTCCGGCGGGCTCGGATTTGTGCTGATCGGATATACGACGCCGATCGGCAGCGACGGCATCAAGGTCGGCAGTTCGCTGTCCAGCGTGCGCTACCAGCTCGATCGCGAGGCCTTTCCCCTCAACCTCAATGGCACCGCGACGACGCTCAACGCCTACGCGCTGTACCCGGTGATCCGCTCGCGCAACCTCAACCTGTTCACGCTGGCATCGGTCGAACACAAGGTCTATGAGGACCGCCAGGAAGCCGCCGGCGGCCGCACACGCAAAAGCGTCGACACGGTGGCGATCGGCAGCACCGGCGACTTTCGCGACAGCATGCTGGGCGGCGGCGTCAATACCTATGAAGCAAGCATCGTGACTGGCCGTGTCACCTACCCGGACGGGCGCCCCGGCGGCCTCGACGACGCGCCCAGCTTCACCAAGATCGGTTACGGGTTTTCCCGCCTGCAGGACGTCCTGACCGGCCGGCTGCTGGCTTATGTCAGCCTGCGCGGCCAGCAAGCACTTCGCAACCTCGACACCACTGAGCAGTTCCGGCTCGGCGGGCCCGAAGGTGTGCGCGCCTTCGCCACCGGTGAAGGCACTGGCGACAGCGGCAGCATCCTCAGCCTGGAGTTGCGCTTCCTGCCGCCCGAGGACTGGTTCGGCCGCATCGCCCGCGAGATGGTGATGAGCGCCTTCGTCGACGTCGGCACCGTGCGCTACCGGCGAACGCCACGCGCAACCTCGAATCCGAACCAGCCCGCGAATACCGAGGTGTTCAGCGGCGCCGGCTTCGGTGTGTCTTGGGTGCGTCCCAGCGAATACGCCTTGCGTTTCAGCCTGTCGTCACCGATCTCGGGCACGCCGCGCAGCGATACGCAAAAGAACAATCTGCGCGCCTACCTGCTGTTCACCAAGTTTTTCATGTAACCACGCGGCACGTCGCCGCGGGTTGCACTGAAGGATGAAGGAATCACCATGACGAGAATCGCCGCCGCCCATCCGCTCGCCCGTACGTGCCGGGTTGGTGCTCTGAACCGGCCCGTTTTCACGCTACGGCCGATCAGCTTGGCGGTGTGCCTGGTGGGCGCTGTGCCAGCGGCGTTCGGTTTGCCCGACGGGGCGGTGCCAACCTTCGGCCAGGCCTCGGTGTCGACTCCAGCGCCCGGCCAGATGAGCATCGTCCAGGGCAGCCAGCGCGCCGGACTCGACTGGACCAGCTTCTCGATCGCCGCCGGCGAGCGCGTCAGCGTCAGCCAGCCCGCCACGTCTTCGGTGCTGCTCAACCGCGTGACCGGCACCGACCCGTCGCAAATCTACGGCCAGTTGCAGTCCAACGGCAGCGTCTGGCTGATCAACCCGCGCGGCATTGTGTTCGGCGCTTCGTCGCGTGTCGACGTCGGTGGGCTGGTCGCGAGCACCTTGTCGATCACCGCCGAAGACCTGGCTTCGGGCCGGCTGCAGCTGGGCCGCGGCGCCGGACCGGCGGGTGAGTTGCGCAGCGAAGGCGTCATCAGCGCCCGCGACGGCGGTGTCGTGCTGGTGGCCCCGCAGCTCAGCCACTCCGGCAGCATCGAGGCGCGCCGGGTCGGACTGGCCGCAGCCAGCGAGGTGCTGGTCGACCTCTACGGCGACGGTCTGATCTTCTTCAATGCCCGCAACGACGGCATCGAGGCCCGCTTGAATCAACTGGGCAAGGTGGTGACCGACGGCGGCACGACACATTTGCAGGCAGCGGCGCGCGCCGGGTTCGCCGACACCGTGCTCAACCTCGAAGGCGTGGTGCAGGCACGCACCTTGGGCACGCGCGAAGGCCGCATCGTCGTCGACGGCGGCGCCTACGGCATCAGCCGGCTGGCCGGGCAGCTCGACGCCACCGGCGCCGGTGCCGGCCAGCGCGGCGGTGACGTGCTGGTGCAAGGCGCCAAGGTGTTGCTGACGGGCAGCGCCGTCGCCGACGCCTCGGGCGCGGCAGGCGGGGGCAGCGTGCGCGTCGGCGGTGACTTCCAGGGCAAGAACCCCGAAGTGCGCAATGCCGAGATGGTGGCCGTGCTGGCCGGCGCGCAACTCAGCGCCAACGCCACCGACGCCGGCAACGCCGGCCGCGTGATCGTCTGGTCCGACGAAGCCACGCGCTTCTACGGCGCCGCCGACGCCAAAGGCGGCCCCCGCGGCGGCGACGGCGGCCTGGTCGAAGTCTCGGGCAAGAACTACCTCGACTTCCGCGGCAGTTCGGACCGCTCGGCGCTGCTGGGAAACCCGGGCACGTTGCTGCTGGATCCGACCAACATCACGATCAACCTCGCCACACCAGACCGTACCGGTAACGACACCGGCCTGGATCTGGACTCGACGCTGCTGGCATTCGCTGCACCCGGCGTCAACACCTTCATCACGGCCGGCGCCGTCGTCACCCAACTCGGCAATGGACCCGTCGAACTGCAGGCCACCGACACCATCACCGTCGCATCGCCGGTGACCTTCGCTGGCAACACCACAAGCCAGCTGATCTTGCGCGCGAACAACAACGTCAATGTCAACTCGAGCGTCAGCGTCCTGGGCGGCGTTCAGTTGCGCGCCGACGACGACGCCAACGGCAGCGGTAGCGTGTCCATCAGCAGCGCCGTCACCGCCAGCAGCGGCACCGTGCTGATTCGGGGCGGTCAACCCCACAGCGTGTCAGCCGCCGTGTCGGCGCTGACGGTGGACATCACCGGCAGCACCACCTTGAACGCCGGCGCACTGTTGTCGGCGCCGACGATCAGCGTCACCAGCGGCGCACTGACGATCGGCGCCGCCAACCGGATCTCGTCGACCGCCTTGATCGACCTCACGAACGTCGGCGCGACGCTGCCGCTGCCCAATACCAACGTCGTCATCGGTGGCCTGGCGGGTGCCGGCGGGGTAACGCTGGGCAACAACGCCAGCCTGACCGTGGGTGGCAGCAACACCGACACCGCCTTCGGCGGCGTGATCTCGGGCGGCAACGTCAACAGCAGCCTGATCAAGGCCGGCAGCGGGCTGTTAGCGCTCACCAGCGCGAACACCTACACCGGGGACACCAACGTCAACGGTGGCGTGCTGTCGCTGGGCAACGGGGGCGCCACCGGCACGCTCAGCAGCAGCTCGGCCATCAGCATCGGCGGTGGCACGCTGCGGCTGAACAACAGCGCACTGACGCTGACGCTGACCGGCAGCACGATCGCCGGCACCGGCGGCGCCGTCGACGTGCGCCTGGGCACGCTGGCGCTGGGCGCGGACAGCCGCATCTCAGACAACCTGAGTCTCGTGGTCAGCGGCGGCACCTTCGGCCTCGGCACCTTCAACGAGGCCCTCGCCGGCGTCCAGCTCACCGCAGGCTCGATCACCGGCACCGGCACGCTGACCAGCGGCAGCGCCTACGAGATGCAGGCTGGCACCGCCAGCGCCAACCTCGCCGGCGCGGTTGGCCTGAACAAGACCACCGGCGACACCGTCACCCTTAGCGGCAACAACAGCTACACCGGCGCCACCGCCGTCAGCGCCGGCACCCTGGTCGCCAGCCACGCCAGCGCACTGGGCACGACGGCCGGCGTCACCACCGTGAGCAGCGGCGCGACGCTGGAGATCAACAACGTCAATATCGGCACCGAGACGCTGACCCTGGCCGGCGTCGGCGTCGGCGGCGCTGGCGCGCTGATCGGCACTGGTGCCGGCGCGGCCGCGGGCGGCGCCATCACGCTGAGCGCCACCACCACCGTCGGCGGCGGCGGCACGCTGGCGTTGGGCGGCCCCATCGGCGACGGCGGCAATGCCTTCGGCCTGATCAAGGCCGGCGCCGGCACCGTCACCCTCGGCGGCAACAACACCTACACCGGCAGCACCACCGTCAGCGCCGGCACGCTGGCACTGGGCGTGGGCGAGCGCCTGGCCAATGCCAGCAGCCTGGTCGTCAGCGGTGGCACCCTGGACCTGGGCGGCTTCACCGAAACCGTCACCGGCGTCCAGCTCATCGACGGCACGATCCAGAACGGCACCCTGATCAGCGGCTCCACCTTCGACATGCAGGCTGGCACCGCCAGCGCCGTCCTCGACGGTACGGCCGGGCTGAACAAGACCACCGCCGGCACCGTCACCCTGAGCGGCAACAACACCTACATCGGCGCCACCACCGTCAGCGCCGGCACCCTGGCGCTGGCCGGCGCCAACGAGCGCCTGGCCAATGCCAGCACCCTGGTCGCCAGCGGCGGCATCTTCGACCTCGGGGGCTTCACCGAAACCGTCGCCAACGTCCAGCTCAACGGCGGCACGATCCAGAACGGCACCCTGATCAGCAGCGCCGCCTTCGACATGCGCAGCGGCACCGCCAGCGCCATCCTCGACGGCACGGCCGGCCTCACCAAGACCACCGCCGGCACGGTGACGCTGTCGGGCGCCAACACCTACACCGGCGCCACCACCGTCAGCGCCGGCACCCTGGCGCTGGGCACCGCCAACGAGCGCCTGGCCGACACCAGTACCCTGGTCGTCAGCGGCGGCACCTTCGACCTCGGCGGCTTCAGCGAAACCGTCGCCGGCGTCCAACTCACCGGTGGCACGATCCAGAACGGC
>JAUYAJ010000165.1 GCA_030693565.1 Rubrivivax sp. | reverse complement strand
CCACTACGAACGCATCCGCGCTGCCGACGCCGAAATCATCCACATGGCCGGCCTGCAGCGCAGTTTTGTGCAGGAGATCGACCGCCTGGCCGCGCTGCTCGGCCGCCAGGGGCCGGTCGACCCCGCCCACGGGCAGGCGCTGGCGCAAGTTCTCGATGGCTCGCGCGCCGACGCCTTGCTGGTCGAGGCGGTGATGACGGCGCAGGACGCGCTGGCACCCGAGGAGGCGCAAGATCGCCGCCAATCGGTGGACAACTGGCAGGCCGCGCGCGAACGACTCTGGTACCGGGCCGAGGCCTTGCTGCGGCGCGTTGACCAGGGCGCCGAGCCTGCCGCCATCCTGGCTGCCACGGTCCAGGTTCATGCCGAGGTAGCGCCGGCCTTGCTGGCTGCCACCAACTTGACGTCGGCGCTGCAGGTCGAAGCCGCCGAGCGCGGCGTTGGCCAGAAGCGGCTGCTGTTCGGCGGCGCCGGACTGATGCTGCTGCTGCTGCTGTGGCTGGCCGTCGCCATCGTCGAGCCGACGGTGCGGGCGGTGCAACGCCAGCACGACCGGCTCAGCGTGCAGACCGGCGAGCTCAAGCGCTTGGCGCTGGTGGCCGAGCGCACCCACTCGATGGTCATCATCACCGACCGCGAGGACCGTGTGCTGTGGGCCAACGAGGCCTTTACGAGAGTGTCGGGCCATGCGCTGGCCGACGCCATGGGCGAGCCGCCGGGCCGGTTATTGCATGGCGACGACGGCGGTTCGGCGGCCAGGCTGGCGCTGCGCGAGGCCACCGCTCAGGGCACCGGCGTGCGCTGCGAGCTGCTGTGCCGGCATCGCGACGGCCGCGACCTCTGGCTCGACGTCGATCTGCAGCCGCTGCACGACGACAACGGCCGCGTCGATGGTTTCGTCCGCGTCAATGCCGACATCACCGAGCGCAAGCGCATGCAGTCGCAGCTGGCTTTGTCGGCGCGCACCGACTCGCTGACCGGCTTGCCCAACCGCAGCGTCGTCCTCGACCGCGTGCAGCGCGCCATCCATCACGCGCGGCGCCATCCCGGCTATGGCTTTGCCGTGCTGTTCATGGACTTCGACCGCTTCAAGCAGGTCAATGACACCCTGGGCCACAGCGCCGGCGACGACTTGCTGCGCCAGATCGCCGAGCGGCTGCAGAGCGCGCTGCGGCCGGGCGACGCGCTGGCGCGCGTCGAGTCCGACCTGGAACTGGCGGCGCGCATCGGCGGCGACGAATTTGTCATCGTCCTTGAAGGCACGCGCAGCGCCGCCGATTCGATGCTGGTCGCACAGCGCCTGCTGGCCGATCTGGCGCTGCCGTATCAGCTCGGCTCGCACCAGGTGCAGTCCAGCGTCAGCATCGGCGTTGTCACCTCCGACCACGCCGCCGACAGCGCCGACGCCGTGCTGCGCGACGCCGACACCGCGATGTACGAGGCCAAGCGCGCCGGCCGCGGCCGCTGCGTGGCGTTCGACAATTCGATGCACGAGCGTGTGCTGCACCTGCTGGGCATGGAAGCCGACCTGCGCAATGCGCTGCGCTGCAACGAGTTGCATCTGGTCTACCAGCCGGTGGTTGACCTGGCCAGCGGGCGGCTGACGGCGGTCGAGGCGCTGGTGCGCTGGCGCCACCCGGTGCGCGGCAACGTGCCGCCGTCGCAATTCATTCCGGTGGCCGAGGAAACCGGTCTGATCGACGCCATTGGCGACCATGTGTTGCAGACCGCCTGCCGCCAGTTCGCCGCCTGGCGCATCGAGATGGGCGAGCGGGCGCCGCCGCGGGTGGCGGTGAACCTGTCGCGCGCCCAGCTCAAGCTGGCCGGCCTGGTGCCCGAGGTCAAGTGGTTGCTCGAACAGAACGGCATGGCGCCGTCCGAGCTGCAGCTCGAGGTGACCGAAAGCCTGGCGGCGCAGGACGAAGGCGTGCAGGCCACGCTGCGTGAGCTCAAGTCGCTGGGCGTGCAACTGGCGCTGGACGACTTCGGCACCGGCTATTCGTCGCTGGCCTGCCTGCACCAGTTGCCGGTCGACATGGTGAAGATCGACCGCTCCTTCGTCAACCATGCCGAGACGGTGGAGTACCACCGCGTCCTCATCGAAGCGACGATCCGCGTCGCCCGCACGCTGGGCATGGTGACGGTGGCCGAAGGCATCGAGACAGCAGGGCAGGCCGCGCTGATGGAGCAGCTGGCCTGCGACCGCGGCCAGGGCTATCTGTTCGGCCACCCGATGAGCGCCGAGGACCTGCGCCACTGGTCGTGGCAAGGGGTTGGCGCCGAAGCCTGACCCTGCGCAGCCGCCGCGCCCGGCCACCCCCGGGCGCCTGCCGTTCATCGCGCCTTCGTGCATTTCGTCGCACCGCTTGGCGGCGCCGACATCGACTTCCCTAGACTGCCGGGCTTGGATGGATGCACCCGAACCCCGGGTGCCTGACCGGGAGCGAGTCGAATGAAGAAAAAAGGGTGGATCGGTCTGGCGGCTGTGCTGGTCGTCGTCGCTGTGGCGGGCGCCTATCTGGGCGGCACGGGCCGGCTCAAGAGCTGGGTGCCGGCAGCGGCCATGGCCAGTGCCAAAGACAAGAAGCCCGACGTGCCCTTGAGCTTTGCCGCCCGCGAAGTGGTGCAGCCGGCGCTGGCACAACTGGCCGACGTCATCGAGTTTTCCGGCCCCTTGGTCGCCCCCAGCACCGCCACCGTGCGCGCCAAGACCGCCGGCACCTTGCTGAGCCTGGACGTGGCCGAAGGCAGCCGGGTCCGCGCCGGCCAGGTGCTGGGCCGCATCGACCAGAGCGAGCTGGCGAGCCGGGTCGCCGAACGGCAGGCCAACGCCGAGTCGGCGCGCAGCGCGCTGGCCCAGGCTGAGCGGCTGCAGGCGTCGAACGAACGGCTGGCGGCGCAGCAGTTCATCTCGCCGACGGCGCTGGACAACTCGCGCGTCGCTGTCGACAGTGCGCGCGCCCAGTTGAACGCCGCGCAGGCCGCGGTGGAGACGGCGCGCACCGGGCTGCGCGACGGCGCGCTGCTGGCACCGATCGCCGGCATCGTCGCCCAGCGCCTGGCGTTGCCGGGCGAAAAACTCAGCATCGAGCAACCGGTGCTGAGCATCGTCGACTTGTCGCGGATGGAACTGGCCGGGCGCGTCGGCACCCACGAGGTGTCGCGGCTGGCGCCGGGGCTGACGGTGCAGGTCGGCGTCGAAGGGCTGGCGCAGCCGGTCAGCGGCCGCATCACGCGCATCGCGCCGGCGGCCGACCCTGGCACTCGCGCCATCGGCGTGGCCGTCGAGCTGGCCAACCCGGGTGAGCGCATGCGCGCCGGCCAGTACGCCATGGCACGCGCCGAACTGGCCGACGCCGCCCACCGGCTGACGGTGCCGCTGGCGGCGGTGGGCCGCACGGGTGGCGAAGACCATGTCTGGGTCATCGAGGGCGGGGCGCTGCTGCGCCGCGCCATCACCCTGGGCCGGCGCGACGAGCGCGGCGGTCGGGTCGAGGTGTTGCGCGGGCTGCCGGCGCACAGCCAGGTGCTGGCGCTGCGCTTTGACAACTTGCGCGAAGGCGCCAAGGCGTCGGTGGCAGCAGCGACGGTGGCGCCAGTGGCGTCGGCCGCGGCTTCGGCGCCGCGTTGAGGAGACTGCCATGTGGATGACACGCGTCTCGATCAACAACCCGGTTTTCGCCACCATGGTGATGGTGGCACTGTGCGTGCTGGGGCTGTTCGCCTATGCCAAGCTCGGCGTCGAGCAAATGCCCGACGTGGCGCCGCCGGTGGCATTCGTCGAAGTCGTCTACCCGGGCGCATCGCCCGAAGCGGTGGAGCGCGAGGTCACCAAGCCCGTCGAGGAGGCGGTCAACAGCATTGCCGGTGTCAAGCGCATCACCTCGCGCAGCTTCGAAGGCCGCAGCCAGACCGGTGTCGAGTTCAACCTGGACGCCGACATGGGCCGCGCGCTGCAGGACGTGCGCGACCGGGTGGCGGTGCTGCAGGCCGGTTTCCCGCGCGATGCCAAGGCGCCCACCGTGGCGCGCTTCGACAACGACAACGCGCAGCCGGTGGTGACGCTGGCGCTGCTGGGCAAGTCGCGCAGCCCGCGTGAGCTGTCGATCCTGGGCGAACAAGCGGTGGGCAAGCGGCTGCAGCGTGTCGCCGGGGTGGCGCGCGTGGACACCACCGGGCTGGCGACGCGCGAAGTGCGCATCGACCTCGACCCGGTGCGGCTGCGCGCTTATGCGATCACGCCAGCCGAGGTGTCGGCGGCGCTGCGCGAGG
>JAUYAJ010000154.1 GCA_030693565.1 Rubrivivax sp. | reverse complement strand
CGGTTTGCGCCTGGCCACAGGACCAAATCCATCGGTCTTCTTAAGTGCCTCACAGCGCGCAACACCACACCAGGCGCTGGCCCCGGCTCACCATCCGAGCAGCACGTCGCGCCCTTGCACGACCAGTTGCACCGGACGGCCGAAGGGCATCGTCACCTTGGTCGGCACATGGCCGAATGGCAGGCCAGTGAGGATCGGCGTGCGGGTGACGCTGCGCAGGTGGGCGACGGTGGCCTTGAGGTCGTAGCCGCGGTCCAGCGGTGACTTGCGCCAGCCGCTGAAGCTGCCCAGCAGCACCGCCTTCTGGCGCTCAAGCACGCCGGCCTGGTGCAACTGCAGCAGCGTGCGCTCGACCCGGTAGGGATGGTCGTTGACGTCTTCGACGAACAGCAGCCCGCCACGCACCTTGGGCCAGTGGCGCGTGCCCAGCAGCGAGGCCAGCACGGTGAGGTTGCCGCCCCACAGTCGCCCGCGCGCTTCAAGGCCGTCGAAGCCGGCTTCGGTGCGAAAACCCACCGCTTCGAGCTCGCCGCTCATGGCCTCGGCAAAGCAGGCCGGCGTGACGTCGTCGAAGACTTCACCGCCGAAGTCGTCGACCGCCAGCGGGCCGCACCAGCTCGGCGCGCCGGTGTGCGCCAGCAAGCCCATCTGCAGCGCCGTCATGTCGCTGTAACCGACCCAGCGCGTGCCTTGCTCGGTGGCGCGCGCCAGCGCCGGCCAGTCGATGCGGTCGAGCAGCCGCGTCAGCCCGTAGCCGCCGCGCGTGGCCATCGCGATCGACGGCGCGGCCGCAGCCACGCGGTGCAGCGCTGCCAGCCGGGTCTCGTCGTCGCCACCGAAGCGCTGGTGTTTGGCCAGCGCCGACGCGTCCAGCGTGACGCTGAAGCCCAGTGCCTGCAGCCGGCGCTGAGCCAGCCGCAGCGGCGCCGCGCGCAGCAGCACGCCGGCGGGGGTGAAGAGGGTCATCGCAGTCATGGCGTCATCATCCTGGCGGTGGCGGTTGATCGAGTTCCAGCACTTCGCCAGCCGGGATGGCCGCCGCGCCGTCGCGTTCGGCGCGCTGCTGGGCCCGCCGTTCGGCGAAGAATTGCTTGAGCAGCGCCGAGCAAGGCTCGGCCAGCACACCACCGTGCACCGCCGTGTGGTGGTTGAGCTGGGTCTGGGCAAAGAGGTCGACCACCGAACCGGCGGCGCCGGTCTTGGGGTCGGCAGCGCCGAAAACGACACGCTTGAAGCGCGCGTGCATCAGCGCCATCGCGCACATCGCGCAAGGCTCCAGGGTGACGAAGAGCTCGCACTCGGGCAGGCGGTAGTTTTCCAGCAGCGTGGCGGCGTGGCGCAGCGCGACGATCTCGGCGTGCGCGGTCGGGTCGTGGGTGGTGATGGGGCGGTTGTAGCCGGTGGCGATGACCTTGCCACCCCGCAGAATCACCGCGCCCACCGGCACCTCGCCCACCAGCCAGGCACTGTGCGCCTGGTCCAGTGCCAGTCGCATGGCGGCTTCGTCTTGTTGTGTCATGCCGCCCTGACCTCGCCCAGCAGTTCCGGATGGCGGTCCAGAACCTTCAACAACTTCACCAACGCCAACGGTGGTTTGGTCTTGCCGTTCTCGTACCTGGAGAACGCATTCACGCCGCCACCGAAAATCTCGCCAGCTTCGCGCTGGTCGAGGTCGAGCTTCTTGCGCACACTGGCAATGAAGTTCGGATCGACATACGAGGCATTGACCTGCTTGCTGAAGGCCAGCATCAGTTCCATGCTGCGGTGCGACTCCGGCACATCGAGAATGTATTCGTCGCAGGCCGGACAGAAGTCGCCCGTCACCTGGGGAAGCATCGTCGACTCGCCTTTGTAGGTGTAAGGCATGTCGCGGGTGTCATGCACCAGCTTCGCCGCTCCACAGCTCGGGCACTTCATGGTCACAGCTCCTTGAACGACACGATGAGCACGTCATCGATCACCGTCAGCTTCAGATAGGCCTCGCCGGCCGGCGTCTTTGGCCGGTACACGACCTGCCTCATGTGCAAGCTCGGCGGTGATCGGCTTGTGCGGTCATGCTCTTGTGGAAGTCAGCCGGGCTCAGGGCCATCACGACGGCAAGCATGCCGTCGAAGTCCAGCCCCAAGGCCACTGCACCCTCGCGAGCGCTTCGTGTTGTTCGAACCAGCCCAGCATCGACCATGGACTTGACGACGCTGAGCTTGCAGTGCGGGCTGGCCTTTTCCACAAATGGAAAGTTTAACCTAGTAGGTTATTCACGACAAGTCACTGCTTGAGTGCTGCGCATGGGTGTCGATGCGCGCAAGAGCGCCAGGCCTGTCCGCCACGACGCATCCGAAATTCCGCTGCCGCTGCGCCCCCCCTCTGCCACGCCTCGAAACGGCTCGCGCAGGCGACTAGCTCGTCATTCCCACTCGATCATTTCCTGCTTCTCTAACCCGTTGTCACCATTGGATTGCGAAACTAGACGCTGCACCTTTACCGTCAATTTGACCGTCAGCCGAAAACGGTCAATTCAGGACTGACCAAACCAGTCTGCGCAAGTTGCTGCCAGCCTTCGCAGACTCGAGGGCTGTGGCCGGCCCGTCGCCTCCCACGCTTCAGCGACTAGGCCTGCCACCGCCCTGCCCCGGACGGCAGCATCTCGTCGCTCGCGACACGGGTCGGCCAACGCACGAACTCACGCGGCGGCCATGATTCGGAATCCAGTCGCCTTCACCACCGGCCTGACATGCGTCTTGTCGCGCTGGAGGTCCACCAGCCCGTAGCGCGACATGGTCTTCAAGGTGCGCGACAGATTGCCAGGTTGGCGACCCGTGGTCTTGGCCAACACTGCCATGGAATCGGGGTTGGTCTCCCTGATGACCTTGAGCAGCGCGCGGTTCTGATCGCTCAGGACCTCGGCCACCGACTTCATGGATGTGAACCAGATTTTCGGCTCACCCGGCTTGGGCTTGTACTCGCCTTTGGCGATGGCGATCGTGCGGGCCCGGATTTGTTCCTGGGACATGACGCCAATGACGATGGTCTTCATTGCTGTGCTTCCTTGATCACACGATCCACCTCTGCGAAAGAGTCCTCCAGCAGACGCTGCGCCGACTCGAACGCGTAGGGGACGCCCTTGTCGCTTGCGTTTCGGTGGCGATGGTCGTAGGGCAGGCGTTGCCCAGCGAACTTGAACTTCTTCGGAGGCTTCACTGCGTGTGCGTTGTCGTAGCCGAGAACCCATGTTCCGAACCGATCGTGCAGCGTGAGGCTGTATCTGATGCCATGAAGAGCATGCGGCGAAGGAGGAACCTGCCGTGCCTCGATCTTGATCCAGTAGCCGCCCTCCTGCTCCAGGACGCTGCCGTCCAGTTCAAGAAGCGTCTCGAGGCCGGGATCGGTACGGTTCACTGAACATGAACTATATCACCTGCTGATAACATCCGTCTCGACCTGCAGCGTCCCCCAATTTGGATGTCGGCAACGCGCTGGGAAGCGGTGAGCCACCGCCCCCTGACGAAAGATCGTGAACGACCCATACCAGCCCATCGACTCGCTCCGAAGCTGTCGGACGACCGGCCCGGATCCTTTACGTTCCGCATCTACGATGCTGCCGTTCGCGGCCTACGGCGGTCGGCCAGCAAAGCGCCGTTCGGCGTGCCCTCCGATAGCTGACAACCGGGAGCCCCAACCGCCGGGTGTCAGCTCGCCCCACAGGCCGGCCGGCGGCTGCAGCAGCTCTCCGGCGGCGAGCGCC
>JAUYAJ010000006.1 GCA_030693565.1 Rubrivivax sp. | reverse complement strand
GAGCCGGTCTCGAAGCCCGGCAAGGTCTCCGCCACCGTCGGCAGCTCGGGCGCGGCGTCGACGCGCTGCACGCTCGTCACCGCCAGGCCCTTGATACGGCCCGACTTGACCGTCGGGTAAGTGGCCAGCATGCCGTTCATGATGACGTTGGCCTGGCCAGCGGCCACGTCGGCCACCGCCGCCGAGCCGCCCTTGTAAGGGATGTAAGCCCAGGTGATGCCGGTGCGCTGGGCAAACTCGATGCCAGCCAGATGCGGCGCGCCGCCGGTGCCGGAATTGGCGAAGTTGAGCTTGCCGGGGTTGGCCTTGGCGTAGGCCACCAGTTCACGCACGTTGCTGACCGGCACCGACGGGTGCACGCCCAGCACATGGGGTGAGTAGGAGACCATGGTCACCGGCGCGAAGTCACGCGTCGGATCGAATGTCATGTTCGGGTAGACGCTGGGGTTGATGGCGAGCGCGCCGACATCGGACAACAGCAGCGTGTAGCCGTCAGGCGGCGACTTGGCGACATGGTCGGCGCCGAGGTTGCCGTTGGCGCCGGCGCGGTTCTCGACCAGCACTTGCTGGCCCCAGGATTCGGTGAGCTTGGCCCCGATGGCACGCGCCAGGATGTCCGAAGTGCCGCCCGGTGCGAATGGCACGATGATGCGGATCGGCTTGTTCGGCCAGGTCTGGGCACTGGCGGGCGCGGCCACAGCAAGCACGCAGGCTGCCAGCAGCCAGGGGAATCGCTTGATCATCCGGTGTCTCCTCGTTTCGGTGGGACCGCTGCATCGGCGGCCGCTCGGTAGGTGCGTGCGGATACTAAGTCAGAAGCCGTGAATACGTCCGCGCAGCGGGCCCGCGTGCAGTGACGGCGCCAACGCGGCCAGCGCCCGTAGCGGCACCCTTCGCGGCGCCGCTGGCCGTCAACGCTCGAGCCTGAGCACACTGCCGTCGGCACCGTCGGTGACGACGTAAAGCCAGCCGTCAGGGCCTTGGCGAACGTCGCGGATGCGCGCGCCCAGCGTCGTCAGCAGCCGCTCTTCAGCGCTGATGCGCCGGCCGTCCAGCGTCAGCCGGACCAGCGCCTGGCCGCGCAGCGCGCCGATGAACAGGCTGCCTTGCCAACCCGGGTAGCGCTCGCTGGTCAGGAAGGCCATGCCGCTGGGGGCGATCGAGGTTGGCACCCAGTGGCGCAGCGCGGGCTCGAAGCCGGCCTTCGGGCCTTCTTCGCCGATGCGCGTGCCGATGCCGTAGTTGCGCCCGTGGGTGACCAGCGGCCAGCCGTAGTTGCGGCCCGCTTCGACGATGTTGACTTCGTCGCCGCCCTGCGGCCCATGCTCGCTGGCCCAGAGCTCGCCGGTTTGCGGGTGCAGCGCAGCGCCCTGGATGTTGCGGTGACCCAGGCTCCAGACTTCGGGCAAGGCGCCAGCGCGGCCGGCGAAGGGGTTGTCAGCGGGCGCCTGGCCGTCGGCGTCGATGCGCACGACCTTGCCGATGTGGTTGTCCAGCGTCTGCGCGTCGTCCTTGCGCGAGAAACGGTCGCCCAGGCCAACGAAGAGCCGGCCGTCACGCGCAAACACGATGCGCGAGCCGCAGTGCAACTGGCTGGCCACCTTGGGCAACTGGCGGAAGATCGTTCGCACCTCGGTCAGGCGCTCACCGACCAGCCGGCCGCGCGCCACCGCGGTGCCGTTGCCGCCCTCGCCAGGTTCGGCAAAGCTCCAGTAGATGCGCTGGTTGGTGGCGAAGTCGGGATCGACGACGACGTCGAGCAAGCCACACTGGCCGCTGACGGCGATCGGCGGCAGGCCGGCCAGCGGCTCGCTCAGGCGGCCGTCGGCGCCGACGATGCGCAGCCGCCCCGGCCGCTCGGTGACGAGCATGCGGCCGTCGGGCAGAAAGGCCAGCGCCCAGGGGTTGACCAGGCCGCGCACCACGGTCACCGGTTTGAGTTCAGCGGCGGCGGCCAGCGGCAGCAGCAAGGCCGCCAGCGCGGAAATCAGCAAACGAGAGATCTTCATGGGCGTCAGGTTGCCACAGATTTGGGCAGCACCTCGTCGCAGGCTTCAACCACCATCTGCAAGCGCTGCTGGCCGTTGTATTCGTCGACATTCAAGCGGTAGGCCATGCGCACGCGCGCCGGCAGCGGGTCGGCATGGCCGAACCAGATCGCGTCGCGCTGGGCGCCGCCGTGGCGCAGGCGCAGCTTCAGGTGCTTCTCACCCACCAGGCGCTGGTGCAACACCTCGACCTCGTCGCAGAACAGCGGCGCTTCGAAGCCCTGGCCCCAGACCTGGGCGTCGAGCAATGCCACGGTTTCGAGGTTGAACCACTCCAGCGCCAGCGGGCCGTCGGTACGCAGCGTGCGCGTCAGCGTTGCCGCGTCCAGCCACTCGCTGGCAACCTGGCGCAGCGCGGCGGCGAAGCGCTCGAAGCCGTCCTCGGCGATGGTGCAGCCGGCGGCCATCGCGTGGCCGCCGAAGCGCTGGAGCAAGCCGGCCTCGCGCTTGGCGACGAGGTCGAGCGCGTCGCGCAGGTGAAAGCCGGGGATCGAGCGCCCCGAGCCTTTGAGCGCACCGTCGGCGCCGCGGGCGAAGACGAAGGTCGGCCGGTGAAGTTGGTCCTTCAGGCGGCCGGCGACGATGCCGACCACGCCTTCGTGGAAGCCGGGGTCGAACAGCGCCAGCGCCGGCGGCACTTCGGTGCGCGGCATCAGCTGCGCCAGCGCCAGTTCGGCCTGCTCGCGCATGCCGGCCTCGACGACGCGGCGCTCACGGTTGATGGCGTCGAGCTGGGCTGCCAGTTCGGCGGCGCGCACGGCGTCGTCAGTGAGCAGGCATTCGATGCCCAGCGTCATGTCCGACAGCCGGCCGGCGGCGTTGATGCGCGGCCCGAGCGCGAAGCCGAAGTCAAAGCCGGCGGCGCGCCGCGGCTCGCGCCCGGCGACGGCGAACAAGGCCGCCACACCCGCTTGCATGCGGCCGGCGCGGATGCGCCGCAAACCTTGCGCCACCAGCCGGCGGTTGTTGGCGTCGAGCTTGACGACGTCGGCCACCGTGCCCAGCGCCACCAGGTCGAGTAGTGCATCCAGCCGTGGCTGACTGGCGGCGTCGAAACGGCCGCGGCGGCGCAGTTCGGCGCGCGCCGCCAGCAACACGTAGAACATGACACCGACGCCGGCCAGCGCCTTGCTGGCAAAGCTGCAGGCCGGCTGGTTGGGGTTGACGATGACGTTGGCGTCGGGCAGCACCACAACGCCAGCGTCCAACGCCGCCAGGTGGTGGTCGGTCACCAGCACCTGCATGCCGGCGGCGCGCGCGTGGGCGACACCGTCGATGCTGGCGATGCCGTTGTCCACCGTCAGCAGCAGGTCGGGCCGCTGCGCCCGCGCCAGCTCGACGATGGCCGGCGTCAAACCATAACCGTGGATGGCGCGGTCGGGCACGACGTAGCTCAGCGCGCTGCGTTCGGCGCCCAGCATCGCCAGGCCGCGCAAGGCCACGGCGCAGGCGGTGGCGCCGTCGCAGTCGTAGTCGGCGACGACGCAGACGCGCCGGCCTTGTTCGATCAGATCGGCCAGTAAGGCGCCGGCAGCGGCGGCGCCATGCAAGGTCTCGGGCGGCAGCAGCCGCGCCAGGCCGTCGTCGAGCTCATCGGCAGCGCGCACCCCGCGCGCGGCCAGCAAGCGCGCCAGCAAAGGGTGGACGCCGGCCTGTTCGAGCGCAAAGCTGATGCGCGGCGGCACGTCGCGCTGCTGCAGTGTCGGCGTGTTCACAGCGTCTCCAGCATCAGCTGCGGCGCCGTCCGGCGCCAGGCGCCGGC
>JAUYAJ010000133.1 GCA_030693565.1 Rubrivivax sp. | reverse complement strand
GCACTCGACGCTGGCCTACGTTAGCCCGATGCAGTTCGAAGAAAACTGGCTGGCCAACCAACCCCGGCAAGCCAGTGCATGAGCCCAGCTATGGGATACGGATTCCAGGGGCAAGGTCAGTCCAGCTTGCCAACTCCGCTCCCCAACCGCGCAGCTTCGGGGTAGCCGAAGACCGCATGCAACTTGGTGGCCAGGGTGCGCGGGCCGCGAGCGCCTACCGGTGACCTCTTTGGGCCGGACCGCGATCCGATCACCCTCCCGCCAGCCTCAATGACATGTAACAAGCGAGTCTGCGGGGCAAACCTCCGACAGACCTTATTACGGGCCCGACAGACCTTATTCCAGCGGATCACGGTCCCGGTCCACGACGTCGCTCACTCCACCGTGACCGACTTCGCCAGATTCCGCGGCTTGTCCACATCGGTGCCGCGAGCGCAGGCGGTGTGATATGCCAGCAACTGCAAGGGCACCACATGCAGGATCGGGCTCAGCGCGCCGTAATGCTCGGGCATGCGGATCAGGTGCACGCCGGGTTCGCTCTGGATGTGGGTGTCGCTGTCGGCAAAGACGTAAAGCTGGCCGCCGCGCGCGCGCACTTCCTGCATGTTGCTCTTGAGCTTTTCCAGCAGCTCGTCGTTCGGCGCCACCGTCACCACCGGCATCTGCTCGGTCACCAGTGCCAGGGGGCCATGCTTGAGCTCGCCCGCCGGGTAGGCCTCGGCATGGATGTAGCTGATCTCCTTGAGCTTGAGCGCACCTTCGAGCGCGATCGGGTAATGCAGGCCGCGGCCGAGGAAGAGCGCGTTTTCCTTGCGCGCAAAGTCTTCGCTCCAGGCAATGACTTGCGGCTCCAGCGCCAGCACCGACTGCACCGCCATCGGCAGGTGGCGCAGCGCTTTGAGCTGCAACGCTTCCTGGGCGTCGCTGAGGCGGCCGCGCACCTGGGCCAGCGCCAGCGTCAGCAGGTACAGGCCGACCAGCTGGGTCGTGAAGGCCTTGGTCGACGCCACGCCGATCTCGGTGCCGGCGCGGGTGATGTAGTTGAAGGCGCATTCGCGCACCATCGCGCTCGTCGCCACGTTGCAGATCGTCAGCGTGTGCGGCATGCCCAGGCTGCGGGCATGTTTCACCGCCGCCAGCGTGTCGGCGGTCTCGCCGCTCTGGGTGATGGTGACGACCAGGGTGCGCGGGTTGGGCACGCTGTGGCGGTAGCGGTATTCGCTGGCAATCTCCACCGTGGTCGGAATGCCGGCGATGGCCTCGAGCCAGTAGCGCGCCACCGAACCGGCGTAGTAGCTCGTGCCGCAGGCCAGGATCAGCACCTGGTCGATGTCTTTGAAGACGCGGTGGGCGCCGTCGCCGAACAGCTCCGGGCTGATGCCGGTGACGCCGTCCAGGGTGTCGGCAATGGCGCGCGGCTGCTCGAAGATCTCTTTCTGCATGAAGTGCCGGTAAGGCCCGAGTTCGGCCGCCACGCTGTGCAAGAGCACGGTGCGCGCCGGCCGCTCCACCGGCTGGTAGCGCCCGCCAGCGTCGAGCGCGCTGATCCAGACCTTGCCCAGTTGCAGGTCGACGACATCGCCCTCTTCCAGGTAGACGATCTGGTCGGTGACGCCGGCCAGCGCCATGGCGTCGCTGGCAAGGAAGTTCTCGCCTTCGCCCAGCCCCAGGATCAGCGGTGAGCCATGGCGGGCGCCGATGACGCGCTGCGGCTCGTCGCGGCAGAACACCGCCACCGCGTAGGCACCGCGCAACTGGGGCAGCGCGCGCTGCACGGCGTCGAGCAGATCGCCGTCGTAGTGGAAGTGCACCAGGTGGGCGATGACCTCGGTGTCGGTCTGGCTGTCGAAGCGGTAGCCGCGCTGGATCAGCTCGGCGCGCAACTGGTCATGGTTTTCGATGATGCCGTTGTGCACCAGCGCGATGCGGCCCGAGATCACCGTGTCCAGTCCCGGGCCGGCCGAGAAATGCGGGTGGGCGTTGTGCACCGCCGGCGCGCCATGGGTGGCCCAGCGTGTGTGCGCAATGCCGGTGCTGCCGTCGATGCCGTCTTGCGTCACCGCGCTGTCCAGCTCGGCCACGCGCGAGGTGCTGCGCGCGCGCCGCAGTTCACCGCCCTGGTGGACGGCGACGCCGCAGGAGTCGTAGCCCCGGTACTCGAGCCGCTTGAGGCCTTCGACCAGGATGGGAACGATGTTGCGGGTGCTGACGGCGCCGACGATGCCACACATGGTGTTGAGTCCTTGAATCGGGTGAGGAACGGATCCTAGGTCAATCGTCTTGAACTTTTTGATCAATCTTCGCCGCACATGTGCACGAAATCACCATCGAAACATGGTCACGAAATAACTCGTCACGAATGATCGAATACTGGCCTATGATTTCTACACCATGGATCTAGACGCCACCGATCTGCGCCTGCTGACCCTGCTTCAGGACGACGCCTCGCTGTCCAACCAGGACCTGGCAGCCCAGGCCGGCACCTCGCCGGCCACCGCGTTGCGGCGGCTGCGGCGGCTGCAGGAGGCCGGCGCCATCGAGCGTCGCATCGCCATCCTGTCGCCCGAGAAACTGGGCGCCGGGCTGACCGCACTGGTCGAGATCACGCTCGACCGCCAGGGCGCCGAGCACCTGGACGCCTTCGAGGCCCGCGCCGTCGCCGACACGGCGGTCCAGCAGTGCTACCGTGTCTCGCCGGGGCCGGACTTCATGCTGGTCGTTCAGGCGGCCGACATGGTGGCCTATCACGCGCTGGTGCAGCGCCTGTTCACCCAGGACGCCAACGTGCGCAACGTCAAGGCCTTCTTCAGCGTGCGGCGCGCCAAGTTCGCGCCTGCTGTCGACCTCAGCGCGCTCACGCGCGCAGGATCGCCAGCCCCTTGAGGTACTCGCCTTCGGGAAAGGCCAGCGTGGTCGGGTGGTCGGGCGCGCCTTCCAGGCGCTGCACGATGGCGCCGTCGACCTCGGCGTCGATCGCCGCCCCGGCAACGAGCTTGTGGAACAGCTCGGCGCCGATGCCGCCCGAACAGCTGAAGCTCAGCAGCAGCCCGCCTGGCGCCAGCAGCATCAGCGCCAGCCGGTTGATGTCTTTGTAGGCGCGCGCGGCGCGTTCGGCGTGCGCCGCCGTCGGTGCGAACTTGGGCGGGTCGAGCACGATGGCGTCGAAGCGCC
>JAUYAJ010000129.1 GCA_030693565.1 Rubrivivax sp. | reverse complement strand
TGTCTTCGATGCCTTTGGCCGCCAACGGCGAGGTGTACTGCTGGAGCCGGCTCGCGAACACGCGGTAGCGCTCGCGCAGGCCGGCCGGCGCGCCGGGCAGCGGCCGGCCGAGCAGCACCTGGCGCAGGAACTCGAACACGCTGGCGTCGGACGCCAGGCTGCGCCGGCGGGCGCGGCCGATCGCCCAGTCGATGAAGCGCCGGTCCTGCGCGCTGGGCTTGTCGACGATGTAGGTGCGATAGACCGGGAACGAGGCCACCAGCTCGGCCAGCGCGCTGCGCAGCAGGATGAGCGTGAAGTCGCGCGTGCGCCGGTCGGCGCGCGCCAGCCGCAGCAAGGCGGTGGCCAGCACCGTCAGCTCGCCGGCCAAGGCGCCGTCCATCACGATGTGCCGGCCCTGCCAGGCCAGGTGGTCGAAGTCCTCGGCTTCGTCGCGCACGAAGGCGCGCCAGGCTTTGTCGAGCCGTGACTTGGCCGCGCCGTCGATCATCAAGCCGTTGATGACGTTGGCGAAGCGGTAGCCGGTGGTGCCGTGCACGGCCCAGTCGCGCGGCACCTGTTCGTGCGGCGCGACGATCTTCTCGACCACCACGTAGAGCAGCATGGCGGGCGGCGCTTTGTCTTTGGCCGGGGCCGGCGGCGCCAGCCCGGCCATTTCGGCGTAGCGCGACTGCAGACGCGCGAAGTAGGCCGCTGGGTCGGCCAGGCCGTCCGGGTGGTCGATGCGCAGGCCGTCGATCGCGCCTTGGGCCGCCAGCGTGAGCACGAAGCGGTGCGTGGCTTCGAAGACCGCGGCGCGCTCCATGCGCAGCGCGGCCAGTTCGTTGACGTCGAAGAAGCGCCGGTAGTTGATCTCGTCGCCGGCGATGCGCCAATGCGCCAGCCGGTAGGGCTGGGCTTCGATCAGGCTGTCCAGGGCGTCGAAGCTGGCGCGCTCGCCGGCGCTGCCGTTCAGCGATGCGAGCACCGTGGCCAGCGCCGCCGTCAGCGCCGGCTGCGCGCGCAGCAGCGCGGCGAACTGGGCTTTCAGCGCCGTCTTCTCGCGCTGGCGCCGCAAGCGCGCCGCGGGGTCGTGGCCGCCATGCGCGGGCAGGGCGTCGAAGGCCTCGGCCAGGCGCGTGAACGGCTCGGCGTCGCCGGCCGCGGCCAGCGGCAGCGCGTGCAGCGCACGCCGGATCAGCGCGCCGTAAGCGGCGGGGTCGATCGGCAGCCGGTGTTCAAAGTAGCCCAGCGTGAAGCGGCCCAGACTGGCGTCGAATTCCAGCCGCAACTCGCCGCGTTCGAGCACGACGCCGTATTGGTCGCCCAGGATCGGCAGCAGCACACGACCGGCGAGCGCCGGGTCGGCCGAAGCCCAGTCGATGTCGAAGAATTCGGCATGGGCCGACGCGGCGCCGTTTTCGAGCACGTCGAGCCACCAGGCGTTGTCGCCGCCGAGCACGCCCATGTGGTTGGGCACGATGTCGACCAGCAAGCCCATGCCGTGGCTGCGCAGCGCGCTGACCAGGCGGTCGAAGTCCTCGCGCGTGCCCAGCTCGGGGTTCAGCGTGTCATGGTCGACGACGTCGTAACCATGCTGGCTGCCGGGCCGCGCGCGCAGCGGCGGCGAGCAGTACAGGTGGCTGATGCCCAGTGCCGCCCAGTAAGGCACCAATGCCATCGCGTCGGCGAAGTGAAAGTCCGCGTGCAGTTGCACGCGGTAGGTGGCGCGCGGGATGACGGCGCCGGTCATTGCGCAGGGGCCGCCGGTGCGCCGGCCGGGCGCGTGCGCTCGCGCGCCAGCTCGCGTGTCAGCGCCGTGAAGCGCTCATCGCCGGCCCAGTCTTCGAGCGCCAGCGTCAGTTTGCGGCGCCAATTCGGCTGCGGGTCGGTGGTGCCGGGCAGGTTGACGGCGTCGAGCGCCAGCAACATGTCTTCGAGCTGGGCAACGACGAGCTGCGACGGGCTGCGCGCCAGGTACAGGTGCAGCGCGCGCATGCAGGCGGCGTCGAGCGCCGGCAAGGCCTGTGCATCGCTGCTGACGCCTGGCGGCAGCAGCTGTTCACGCTGCAGCGCGGCCAGCAGGCGCTGGCGGTCCTGCGCCCGTTCGGCGATTTGCTGGTCGCGCAGTTCAGGGCTGGGGAACAGGTTCAGGCGCGCGCGCAGTGCCAGGTCGTGGCCCTGCCACCAGCCCGCCAGCGTCGCCAGGTCGTGGGTCGAGGCCACCGCAATCGACTGCGGCGGGTAGCTCGCCGGCGGCTTGAAGTCGCCGCTGCCATCGCGCTCGAAGAACAGCACCCGGTAGGACAGCACGCCGGCGGCAGCGAGCTTGACGCGCACCTCGTCGGCCACCGTGCCCAGGTCTTCACCAATCACCAGGCACTGGTTACGCTGGCTTTCCAGCGCCAGGATGGCCAGCATGTCGTCGAAGGGGTAATGCACGTAGGCGCCGTCGTCGGGCTCGCCGCCCGGGGCGATCCAGTACAGCCGCATCAAGGTCATCACATGGTCGATGCGCAAGGCGCCGGCATGGGCCATGTTGGCGCGCAGCGTGGCGATGAAAGGCGCGTAGCCGGCGGCGCGCAGCCGCGCCGGGTCCAGCGGCGGCAGGCCCCAGTTCTGGCCTTTCGGGTTGTATTCGTCGGGCGGCGCGCCGACCGAGGCGTCCAGCGCGTACAAGGACTGTTCGCTCCAGGCCTCGGCGCCGGCGCGGTCGATCGACACCGCCAGGTCCACGTAAAGCCCCACGCCCATGCCGAGTTCGCGGGCGCGCCGGCCCACAGCGGCGAGCTGCTCGTCGGCCTGCCACTGCAGGTACTCGAAGAACTCGACGGCCACGGCCTTTTCGCGTTCGAAGGCGGCGACCGCCGGCGATGCCGGGTCGCGGTAGGCAGCAGGCCAGACCGGCCAGCCCCAGACCTGGTCGTCGGCGCGGTGGAAGTAGGCCTGCAAGGCCTCGAACAGCGCATGGCGGCGCAACTCGCTGCCGCGCCGGCGGCGGAAGTCCTCGAATGCACGAGCACGCGCGCTGTCGGTCGCCAGGTGCTGCTCGCGGAAGTGCGTGTACAGCAGCTCGAGCACCGGGCGTTTGGCCTCGGCGACGCCGGCGTAATTCACCAGCTCGGCGGCGCGCAGCGCGGCCAGGCGAGCGCGCAACGCCGGGCTTGCCACCCGAGCCTGCGCGCGGGCGCATTCGGCGTAGTCCGGGATGGCCTCGACGTCGAGGTAGATCAGGTTCAGGAACAGCCGGCTCGACGGACTGTACGGGCTGCTGTGGTCCGGGTTGTGCGGGAACATCGCGTGCAGCGGATTGACGCCGACGACGCCTGCGCCGGCCTGGCCCCAGAGCTCGACCAGACGCAGCAAGTCGCCGTAGTCGCCGATGCCCCAGTTGCGCGCCGAGCGCACTGCATAGAGCTGGGCGGCGGCGCCCCAGAGTTTGGCCTGGCCTTGCAGCGCCGCCGGCCGGTAAGTGGTGCGCGGCGCGACGATCAAGCTGCACGCGGCCAGCGCCTGGCTGCCGCGCAGCAGCGTCAACTGGTGGTAGCCCTGTGGCGGGCGCTGGGACGCCGGCAACTCGGCAGCGACCACGCCTTCGAGCAGCGCGCCATCTTCGGTGGTGATGCGCCAGTTCAGCGCTGCCCCGGCGGCCGCCACCGACGCCGGCAGCTGCCAGCTTGGCGCGTCGTCGTACAGCACCAGCACCGGCGGCAACAGTTCGCTGCGTTCGTTCGCTTCATGGGCGCTGATCGCCGCTTCGATGGCAGCCGGCGCGGCGTCTCCCGCGGCCAACACGCCCATCGCTGCGAGCAGCGCACCGGCGGCGTGGTCGGAGGTCGCCTGCGGCTGGCCCCAGATGTCGTTGTAGCTGCGGGCAATGCCTTTGAGGCCGGCCAGATGGAGCAGGCGCTCGTTCATCGTTGCTCCAGCGTCACGCGCACCGACCAGGGCGGCAGCCCGCCGGCGTCCGGGTGGCTGGCATAGACCGGCGCACCCGGCAGCGCGCCGGCCAGTGCGGCCGGGCCTTCGTGGTCGGCCAGTTGCGCCAGCAAGCGCCAGTGCTGGCCGCCAGCCAGCGGCCAGTCGATGCGCAGCGTGCCGGGCGCGGGCAACTCGAACCGCCCGCAGCGCGCACCGGCCAGGCGCGGCGCCAGCCACTGGCGGCGCTGCGCCAGCAGCGTGGTGTACAGCGCCAGCCAGGCCGCATGGGCGGGCTGCGTGCGTTCGCGCCAGTCGAGTTTGCTGCGCTCGAAGGTGCTGGGCGCGTTCGGGTCGGGGATGCGGTCGCGCACGGCGGGGTCAGCAAAACGCTCGAAGCGGCTGAACTCGGCGCGGCGGCCGTTCGTCACCGCGTCGGCGAGTTCGCCGCTGAAGTCGCAGAAATACTGGAACGGCGTCGTCGCGGCGTATTCCTCGCCCATGAACAGCATCGGCGGCGCCGGGGCCAGCAGCACGCAGGCGGTCAGCGCGCGCAGCGCGTCGTCGCGGCCCTGGGCCTGGGCCAGCATGGCGATGCGATCGCCGAAAGCGCGGTTGCCGACCTGGTCGTGGGTTTGCAGCGAATTGACGAAGGCCAGCGGCGGCAGCGCGGTCGAATTGCTGCCGCGGCGTTCACCATCGCGGTAGGGCGACGGGTCGCCCTGGTAGGCAAAGCCTTCGGCCAGCGCGCGCCCGAACAGGCGCAGCGGCTCGGCCGCGAAGTCGACGTAGTAGCCGTCGGCCTCGCCGGTGGCCATCACGTGCAGCGTGTGATGGACGTCGTCGTTCCACTGGGCGTCGGCGTAGCGCGGCTGGCCGGTGTCGTCGCGCAGCAGGCGGCTGGCGTCGTTGAGGTCGTTCTCGAGGATCAGGTGCACCGCCCGCTTGCGACCCGGGCCGGCGCGCACGGCGAGCGCGAGCTGGTCGACGAAGTGCAGCGCCGAGCGGTCGTGCATCGCATGCACGGCGTCGATGCGCAGGCCGTCGAAATGGAACTCCTCGATCCAGTAGAGCGCGTTGTGGATGAAGAAGTCGCGCACCACGGCGCTGTGCTCGGCGTCGAAGTTGATCGCCGCGCCCCAGGGTGTGGGTACCTCGGCATTGAAGAACGCCGGCGCGTAGGCATGCAGGTAGTTGCCGTCGGGGCCGAAGTGGTTGTAGACGACGTCGAGCAGCACCATCAGGCCGCGCTCATGGGCCGCGGCAATGAGCCGCTTGAGATCCTGCGGGCTGCCGTAGCTGGCCTCGGGCGCGAACAGCAGCACGCCGTCGTAGCCCCAGCCGCGGCGGCCAGGGAAGTCGGCCACCGGCATCAGCTCGATCGCGGTGACGCCCAGCGCCACCAGGTCGTCGAGCCGCTCGATCGCCGCGATGAACGTGCCTGCGGGGGTGAAGCAGCCGACATGCAGCTCGTAGACCACCGCTTCATGCCAGGGCCGGCCGCGCCAGCCGGTGTCAATCCAGTCGAAGGCAGCCGGGTCGGTCAGCGCGCTGGCGCCATGCACGTCGTGCGGGTTGCGGCGCGACGCCGGGTCGGGAACGGTGAGGCCGCCGTCGATGCGGTAGGCATAACGAGTCGAAACATCGGCGCGCGGCACGTCGAGCTCGAACCAGCCGTCGGCCAGCGAATTCATCGCCAGGCTGCCGGCGTCGGGACCGGCGCTGCGCACGAGCTCGACGCGCTGCGCCGCCGGCGCCCAGAGCCTGAACAGCGCGCCGCCATCGGCACGCAAGCGGGCGCCGAACGGCATCTCGTGCTGGCGCTTCACAGCGGCGCCTTGCGCGCGAAACGCACCAGCGCCAGCGCGCGTCCTTGCAGCGCATACGGCTGGGCAGGGTCGAAGCCGGTGCCGGTGCGCAGTTCGGCGGTCGAGGTGTCGACCAGCAGTTCGCCCGGGCCCAGCCTGAGCTCTGCCGGCAGCGTGAAGGTGACCGCGCCGGCGTCGGCGTTGAACATCAGCACGAAGCTGTCGTCGCGCAGCGCGCGTCCGCGCTCGTCGACATCGTTCAGCCCGTCGCCCGACAGCACGACGGCCAGAGCACGCGCGTGGTCTTGTTGCCATTCGTGTTCGCCCATCTCGCTGCCGTCGGGGCGCAGCCAGACGATGTCGCGCACCTGGCTGCCGAACAGCGGCCGGCCTTGAAAGAAATCGCGCCGGCGGAACACCGCGTGCCGGGCGCGCAGCTCGAGCATCCGGCTGGTGAACTCGAGCAGCGACTGCTGCTCGTCGCCCAGCGCCCAGTCGACCCAGCTCGTCGCGTTGTCCTGGCAATAGGCGTTGTTGTTGCCGCCCTGGCTGCGCCCGATCTCGTCGCCGGCCAGCAGCATCGGCACGCCTTGCGACAGCACCAGCGTGGCGATGAAGTTGCGCTGCTGGCGCGCGCGCAGGGCGCGGATTGCCGGGTCGTCGGTGGGCCCTTCGGCGCCGCAGTTCCACGACAGGTTGTGGCCATGGCCGTCGCGGCCGTCTTCGCCATTGGCCTCGTTGTGCTTGTCGTTGTAGCTCACCACGTCGGCCAGCGTGAAGCCGTCGTGCGCGGCGACGAAGTTGATGCTGGCGTATGGCCGGCGGCTGCTGCGGTTGTACAGGTCGCTCGACCCGGTGAAGCGCTGCGCGAAGTCGCCGATCAGTCCGCCTTCGCCCTTCCAGTAGGCGCGCATCGTGTCGCGGTATTTGTCGTTCCACTCGGCCCAGCCGACGGGGAAGTTGCCGACCTGGTAGCCGCCCGATCCCAGGTCCCAGGGTTCGGCGATCAGCTTGACGCGCGACAGCACCGGGTCCTGGCGCAGGATGTCGAAGAAGGCGCTGAGCCGGTCCACCGCATGCAGCTCGCGCGCCAGCGCCGACGCCAGGTCGAAGCGAAAACCGTCGACATGCATCTCGGTGACCCAGTAGCGCAGCGAATCCATCAGCAACTGCAGCACCCGCGGGTGCTGCATGTTCAGCGTGTTGCCGCAGCCGGTGAAGTCCTGGTAATGGCGCGGGTTGTCGGGTTCGAGCCGGTAGTAGGCAGCGTTGTCGATGCCGCGAAAGCACAGCGTCGGACCGAGCTGGCTGCCTTCGGCGGTGTGGTTGTAGACGACGTCGAGCAGCACCTCCAGGCCGGCGGCGTGCAGCGTGCGCACCATGGTCTTGAACTCGCCCACTTTGCCCGAGGCGCTGTAGCGGTGGTCGGGCGCGAAAAAGCCGATCGAGTTGTAGCCCCAGTAATTGCGCTGGCCGCGTTCGACCAGGTGGCGGTCGTCGACGAAGGCGTGCACCGGCATCAGCTCGATGGTCGTCACGCCCAGCCGCTTGAAGTGGTCGATCACCGGCGCGCTGGCCAGGCCGGCATAGCTGCCGCGCAGCGCCGGCGGCACTGCGGGGTGCTGTATCGTGAAGCCGCGCACGTTGAGCTCGTAGATCACGGTGTCGTGCCAGGGCACGGCGGGCGGCCGGTCGTCGCCCCAGCTGAAGGCCGATTCGACGACCTTGCAGCGCGGCATGTAGGGCGCGCTGTCGCGGCGGTCGAAGGACAGGTCGGTCTCGCCATGGCCGACGCGGTAGCCGAACAGCGCGTCGTGCCAGCGCGGCGTGCCCACGATGTTGCGCGCGTAGGGGTCGAGCAGCAGCTTGTGGCCGTTGAAGCGGTGGCCGTCCTTGGGCCGGTAGGGGCCGTGCACGCGGTAGCCGTAGAGCAGACCGGGGCGGGCCTGCGGCAGGTAGCCATGCCAGACCTGGTCGGTCTGCTCGCGCAGCACCAGCCGGTGCACCTCTTGCCGGCCGCTGGGGTCGAACAGGCACAGTTCGACCTTCTCGGCCGATTCGGAAAAGAGCGCGAAATTCACGCCCATGCCGTCCCAGGAGGCGCCGCGCGGGTAAGGCCGCCCGGGCCACAGGGCGTCGATATGCTGTGCCGGGGCCATCAGTGCTAGTGTAGTGTTCTGTTCTTGACGGAACCTAAATGAACACCCCCACTCCAATGCTCTACTTCGGTTTGGATTGGAGCGGTCAATTGAGAGTAGCCCCGGCGATTGAGTTGACGGATGAGCAAGAGAGCGAGCTGACGAG
>JAUYAJ010000121.1 GCA_030693565.1 Rubrivivax sp. | reverse complement strand
GGATCGACTTCCGCCTGCGCAGCCGCTACCTCGACGAGCAGGCGGTCGACCTCGACGACGCGCTGGCGCGCATCGGCCAGTACACGGCGGCCGGCCGCGTGGTGTCGATCGGCTTGCTGGGCAATGCCGCCGAGATCCTGCCCGAGATGGTGCGCCGCGGTGTGCGCCCCGACCTGGTGACCGACCAGACCAGCGCCCACGACCTCGTCAACGGCTACCTGCCGCCGCTCTGGAGCGTCGAGCGCTGGCGGCTGGCGCAAGCCGACCCGGCCCGCCATGCCGAGTTGCGCAGCGCCGCGGCCCAGGGCTGCGCCGTGCATGTGCAGGCGATGCTGGACTTCCAGGCCGCTGGCGTGCCGACGGTCGACTACGGCAACAACATCCGCCAGGTCGCGCTGGACACCGGCGTGAAGAACGCCTTCGACTTCCCGGGCTTCGTGCCGGCCTACATCCGGCCGCTGTTCTGCCGAGGCAAAGGGCCGTTCCGCTGGGTCGCCTTGTCGGGCGACCCCGAGGACATCCGCAAGACTGACGCCAAGCTCAAGCAACTGTTCCCGGGCGACGCCCACCTGCACCGCTGGCTCGACATGGCGGGCGAGCGCATCGCTTTCCAGGGCTTGCCGGCGCGCATCTGCTGGCTCGGGCTGGGTGAGCGCCAGCTGGCCGGCCTGGCCTTCAATGAGATGGTGAAGTCGGGCGAGCTGAAGGCACCCATCGTCATCGGCCGCGACCACCTCGATGCCGGTTCGGTGGCGAGCCCGAACCGCGAGACCGAGGCCATGCTCGACGGCAGCGACGCGGTGTCCGACTGGCCGCTGCTCAACGCCTTGCTCAACACCGCCGGCGGCGCCACCTGGGTCAGCTTCCACCATGGCGGCGGCGTCGGCATGGGCTATTCACAGCATGCCGGCGTGGTGATCGTCTGCGACGGCAGCGACGCCGCCGCCCTGCGCATCGAGCGTGTGCTCTGGAACGACCCTGCCACCGGCGTCATGCGCCACGCCGACGCCGGTTATGCCGACGCCGTGGCCTGCGCGCGCGAGCAAGGCCTGAAGCTGCCGATGGTGAGCCGCTGATGCTGCTGCGTCCGGGCCAGCTGACGCTGGATGAGTTGCAGGCCATCCACGGCCAGACCGACGCAACGATGCAGCCGCTGATTGTCGACCCGCAAGCGCTGCCGGGCATTCGCGCCAGCGCCGCCGTGGTGCAGCGCGCGGCCATGGGCGAGGCCGCGGTCTACGGCGTCAACACCGGTTTCGGCAAGCTCGCCAGCACGCGCATCGGCGCCGCCGACCTGGCGACGCTGCAGCTCAACCTGATCCGCTCGCACTGCGTCGGCGTCGGCGCGCCGCTGGCCGCGCCGGTGCTGCGGCTGATGCTGGCGCTGAAGGCGGCCAGCCTGGCGCGCGGCCATTCCGGTGTGCGCCCGCTGGTCATCGACACCTTGCTGGCCGTGCACAACGCCGGCCTGGTGCCGCATGTGCCTTGCCAGGGCTCGGTGGGCGCGTCGGGCGACCTGGCGCCGCTGGCCCACATGACGCTGGCCTTGATGGGCGAGGGCGAGTTCGTCGTCGACGGCGCGCGCCGCCCGGCCGCCGCCGTGCTGCAGGCCGCTGGCATCGCGCCGCTGGTGCTGCAGGCCAAGGAAGGGCTGGCGCTGATCAACGGCACCCAGACCAGCACCGCGCTGGCGCTGCATGCCTTGCTGCGCTTCGAGCCGGTGCTGGAGGCGGCGCTGGTGATCGGCGCGCTGACGGTGGACGCGGCGCGCGGCAGCGACGCCCCGTTCGACCCGCGCATTCACGCGCTGCGCGGCCAGCCCGGGCAGATCGACGTCGCCCGCTACTACCGCCGGCTGCTGGCTGGCAGCGCGATCCGCCAAAGCCACCAGGAAGGCGACGACCGCGTCCAGGACCCGTATTCGCTGCGCTGCCAGCCGCAGGTGGTGGGCGCCTGCCTGGACCAATTGCGCCATGCGGCGCTGGTGTTGCTGCGCGAAGCCAACGCCGTCACCGACAACCCGCTGGTGTTTGCTGATGACGAGAGTTTGCTTTCGGGTGGCAACTTCCACGCCGAGCCGGTGGCGCTGGCGGCCGACGCGATGGCCAACGCCATCGCCGAGGTCGGTGCCATCGCCGAGCGCCGCATCGCGATGCTGATCGACGCCGGTGTCTCGCGGCTGCCGCCGTTCCTGTGCGCCGATCCGGGCCTGAACAGCGGCTTCATGATCGCCCATGTGACGGCGGCGTCGTTGGCCTCGGAGAACAAGTCGCTGGCGCATCCGGCCAGCGTCGACTCGCTGCCGACCTCGGCGAACCAGGAAGA
>JAUYAJ010000110.1 GCA_030693565.1 Rubrivivax sp. | reverse complement strand
GCGAGGGTCGGGGATGGGGATCATGGTGAGGCTCACTGTAGTGTGCGGGGGCGGCCGGGGATGGTTCGAATTTAGCGCAGCGGGCAGGTCATTTCGGCGCTAGCTGCCTGCGCATGGTCGGGCGCGGCCATTCGTTTGCATCTTCATAACGCGCCCAGCGCCGATCGGGTGGACTCGGCCCGGTCCAGCAGCCAGCTTTCGAAGGCCTGCAGATCGGGCCGTTCCTGACGGTTCGGCCAGCGCACCAGCCAGTAAGCGTAAGGTGAGTGGATGCGGCCGGCGGCGCCGAAAGGTTCGATCAGTTCACCACGCGCCAGCGGTTCGCGCACCAGTGCCAGCCGCGCCAGGGCCACGCCCTGGCCGGCCAGGGCGGCCTGGATCTGCTGGTAGGTGTAGTTCAGGTACATCCAGCCTCGGGGCTCGAGGGCCGGCGCGGCGTTCAGCGCGAGCCAGTGGCGCCAGCTCAGGTACTCGGCGCTCGGCCGGTGGTCGTCTTCCTCCAGCAGCATCTGGTGGGCCAGATCGGCGGCGCAGCGCGGCGGGTTCGGCAGCCGCGGGCTGACGACGGGCGTCAGCACTTCGCCGAACAGCGGCCTGGAGCCGGCAGGCGCAGCGCCGGGAAGGCAGTAGCGCAGCGCCAGGTCGAGTTCGGGGTCGTCCAGGTCGGCCAGGGCATCGGAGGCGGAGATGCGGATGTCGATGTCCGGATGCGCTTGCTGGAAGTCTTGCAGCCGCGGAATCAGCCACAGCGACGCAAACGACGCGAAGGTCGTCACGCCGATGCGCTGGCGGCCCTGGGCGGTGCGGATCTGGCGCACACCGGCATCGAGCCGGTCAAGCAGCGGTGCCACCGAGCGCAGCAGTGCCGAGCCGGCACCGGTGAGTTCGACATGGCGCGTGCCGCGCAGGAACAGCGCCGCGCCGAGCTCGTCTTCCAGCGAACGGATCTGGCGGCTGATGGCCGGCTGCGTCAGGTGCAGCTCCTCGCCGGCGGCGCGAAAACTGAGCCGGCGCGCCACCGCCTCGAAAGCCCGCAGCGGGCCGACGGCAAGGGGTCGCTGGCGTTGCGTATTCATGACGGTACATTATCAATCAGCGACGCCGATCTCATTGGACGCAGGGTCAACGGGTGACCAAAATCATCTCTGTCCAGTCCGAATGATCCGACTGGAAGAGAGGCCCGTATGAACCACGAAATGATGAGTAATTTGCATGAAACTTCGAACCTGTCGCCCTGGCGATGGGGGCTGCCGGCGAAAGCCGCAGTCCGTCTGCCGGCGGCGCCGCAGGCGCGCTGGCTGCGTGTGAGCGGAGGGCGGGTCTGGCTCACGTGCAGCACGCGGGCTTCGCAGCCCAGCGCCGACATCTGGCTCGAGTACGGTGAACGTCTGCAATTGCCTGCGCGCAGCGAGTGGGTGCTCGAAGGCTGGCCGCAGGCCCAGGTCGAATTGTTCCAGGCCCCGCCGGCGGCGCCTGCGGGGCGATGGATCAGTGCCTGGTGGGGCCGCTGGTGGCGGGCGGCGGCGGCTTGGCTGCGCCGGCCGCACGTTTGCGAGCCGGCTTGACGGCTTTGGCCGCCGCCGCGGCCAGCGCCGCCTGCATGGCCCGCCGGGCCCAGGGCGCCATCTGGGCCGAGGATTCGAGCGCGTCGGGCGGCGCCGTCCAGTAGCTCATCTCGACTCTTTTGCCCTTGCCTTCGTAGACGAAAGGTTCACAGCCGGCGGCTTCGAAATCCGGCTTGGTCTGGGCATTCACCTTCAGGTACAGGCGGCCGAAAGCGATCAGCGCGATGAAGCTGCCGTCCAAATACAGGCCATGGCCGCCGAACATGCGGCGCGAGCGCACCGCGCCCAGCGGGGTCAGCAACTCCAGGCAGTGGTCGACAAACGGATCGGGGCCCATGCCCGACAGTGTGACAGGGCAGCCGGGGGTGCTGGGCGCACAATGCCGCGTCCCAGCATCTGCTTGCCGCGCCATGAACTTCAACCTGCCGATCGAACCCGCGCGTGACAAGGCGACGCTGCGTCGCCAGTTGCAGGCCGAGCGCCAGTCGCTGGTCGACCGCCACCAGCGATCGGTGCATCTGCAGGAAGTGCTGCGCGTCTGGCTGGTGGGCCGCCGGGAGAGCACGATCGGTGCCTACTGGCCGATCAAGGGCGAATTCGATGCGCTGCCGGCGCTGTACCGCTGGAGCGAGGCCGACAGCACGCGGCGCATCGGCTTGCCGGTGATCGACCGCGACAGCAAGCAGCTGCGTTTTCACGTCTGGTTCCCGGGCTGCCCGATGGAGGAGGATGCTTTCGGCATCCCCAAGCCCAAGGGCACCGAGCGCTTCGCGCCGCAAATGCTGCTGGTGCCCTGCGTGGGCTACGGCCCCGGCGGCTTGCGGCTGGGCTATGGAGGCGGTTTCTACGACCGCACGCTGGCATCGCTGGAGCCGATGCCGGTCACCGTGGGCGTGGGCTTCGCGCACGGCTTCGTGCCCTGGCTCGAAGGCGAGCCGCACGACGTGCCGCTGGACGCCATGCTCACCGAGGAAGGCGTGCACTGGCAGCGCCAGGACCTGTAGCGCGGGACTACAGACCCAACCGGCGGCAGATCTCCAGCGTCAGCGCCGACTGGTTCAGCGTGTAGAAGTGGATGCCGGGCGCGCCGCCGGCGACCAGCCGCTCGCACAGCCGCGTGACCACCTCGATGCCGAAAGCGCGCACCGAAGCGGCGTCGTCCATGAAGCCTTCCATCTTCAAAGCCACCCAGCGCGGGATCTCGATGCCGTCGCGGGCGGCGAACTGCGCGATCTTGGCGAAGTTGTGGATCGGCATGATGCCCGGCACGATGGGCACCTCGACGCCGAGCGCGCGCACCTCGTCGACGAAGTGGAAATAGGCGTCGGGGTTGAAGAAGAACTGGGTGATTGCCGAATTGGCGCCGGCCTTGACCTTGTGCGCGAAATGTTCCAGGTCGCGCCGCGCATAGCGCTGCTGCGGGTGGTACTCGGGGTAGGCGGCGACCTCGATGAACCAGTCCTTGCCCTGGGTGCGGCGGATGAACTCGATGAGCTCGCTCGCATAGCGGAAGTCGCCTGCGGTGGCGGTGCCGCTGGGCAGGTCGCCGCGCAGCGCCACCAGCCGGCGGATGCCCTGCGCGCGGTAGGTCGCCAGGATGTCGGCGATGCCCGCTTCGGTGCTGCCCACGCAGGACAGGTGCGGCGCCGCCTCGAAGCCCAGCGCGGCGATGTCGCGCACCGTGGCCAGCGTCTTGTCGCGCGTGCTGCCGCCGGCGCCGTAGGTGACGCTGAAGAACTCGGGCTTGACTGCGGCCAGTTGCGCCACCACGGCCCTGAGCTTCTCGCTGCCGACGGGGGTGTTGGGCGGGAAGAACTCGAAGCTGATGGGGATCGTTTTCATGGCGGTGGGGCGGCCGCGGGCAGCGCGGCCAGAAGATGGTTCATCAGGCGGTCGATATGACCGGGGTCAGATTGAAGCAGTACCCGCGAAGCCCACAAGGCTTCGAGTTCGCCCGACTGGCCTTGCGGCAGGGGCATGTCGGCCGGCAGCGTGACGCTGAGCATTGCCGCGCGCAGTGGCAGCGACAGCGTGGCGGCCTCCAGGTCGGCCATCAGCGCCAGCTTGTCCTGCGGCCACTCGCGGCCGAAGCCCTTTGGGTCGACCAGGGCCAGCACCTGCGCGTCGCCGCGCTTGAGCCACAGCATGAAGTCGGGCGCGAAGCCGTGGTCTCGGTACAGGCGCAGACCGCCGGCGCCGGGGTTGCGCAGCAGGTACAGGTGGATGCCCTGCCACGGCGCAGCGGTGTGTGCGCGTTGCCACCAGGCGCGCAGGTTCCAGGCAAAGCTGGTTTCGCCCGGGTTCAGCGCCGGCGGGCGGATCGTCACCGCCGTGTTCGGCACCCAGGCCGCCTCGTCGAAAAGGCCGATCTGCACGTCGGTGCCGGCCGGCACGGCCGCCGGGCGCAGCGCGCGTTCGGCCAGCAGCGGCGAATACAGGTGCGGCAGCCCGTGCAGGCGCGGCAGCGGCAGCTTCAGTTCGTCCAGCGCCAGCCGGGCAGGGTCATCCAGCAGCGCCTGCACCTGCGCACCGATGTCGGCCAGCCGGCCACCGTGCTGCAGCAGCAGCGCGTTCACCTCGTCCAGCAACGAGGGCTCGCACAGGCCTTGCGCCACCACCTCGCGCACCGCTGCCAGGATGGCATCGTTGACGCCGCGCGCCACGTCGATCTCCACCTGCCAGGCCAACGTCGGCACCCCCGCCACCAAGTGCCGCGGCAGCCCGGCGTTGGCCTCGTGCAGCGGCACCGGCGCCAGCA
>JAUYAJ010000088.1 GCA_030693565.1 Rubrivivax sp. | reverse complement strand
ATCGTCGACAACGCCGAGGTGCGCAAGGTGTACCTGGGCGAACATTTCCGGATGTAGGGATGGGGCCCCCAGGCTTGTCGCTGCGCGCCTTCGCCACCCCCCGGGGGGGCTGGGCCGGCCTTGGGGCTGCGCGCCGCGGCTCCAGGCTCGCCTGCGCGAGCCTGGACGGCAAGCAGGCTCGATGCCTCCGGCATCGAGCGGCCCGGCGGCCGGCCCTGGCGCCCCCAGGCTTGTCGCTGCGCGCCTTCGCCACCCCCCGGGGGGGCTCGACTTCCCTTGGGACTGCGCGCCGCGGCTCGGCCCTGGCGCCCCCAGGCTTGTCCCTGCGCACCATCACCGGCCGGAGAGCGGGGCCATGAAGCCGACGCTGCAAGTCCGGCTTTCGCAGCACCTGGCGCTGACGCCGCAGCTGCAGCAGTCGATCCGGCTGCTGCAGTTGTCGACGCTGGAACTGCACCAGGAAGTCGAGCAGATGCTCGAAGCCAATCCCTTTCTCGAGGTCGACGAAGACAGCGGCACCGCCTTCGACGCGCCAGCAGAACGCCCGCAGGCGGCCGACAGCGCGCCCGCGCGCGACGACTTCGACGGCGGCGACGGCGGCGGTGATGGCGCCGACAACCTCGCCGAGGTCAGCGCCCAGGAATTCGGCACCACCGAGCGTGAAGACTGGGAAAACGGCACCGAAGGCGACGACTTCGACGGCATCCGCGAGACCCCGGGCGCCGGCAGCGCCACCGACGCCGACGGTGAGGCCGCCGAAGGCCAGGAGCGCGGCGCCCCGGCACTGTCGCTGCAAGACCACTTGCGCGACCAGCTCGCCGGCATGCGCCTGTCGGCCGACGATCTGGCCGCTGTTCAGGTGCTGATCGAGTCGCTCGACGGCGATGGCTATCTTGCCGACTCGCTGGAGGAGATTGCCGAACAACTGGCCGAGATGCTCAGCCTGGGCAGCGCCGACGCCCGCGAGGAACTCGCCGACCGGCTGCAATGCGCGCTCAAATGGCTGCAAAGCATGGAGCCGCTGGGCGTCGGCGCGCGCTCGCTGCCCGAGTGCCTGACGCTGCAACTGGCGGCTGGCCCGGACTGCCCGGCGCGCCAGCTCGCCATCCTGATCTGCGAGCAGCACCTGGAGCTGCTGGCGCGGCGCGACATCAAGCGCCTGGGCGCGCTCACCAGCGCCGACGACGACTTGATCCGCGACGCCCAGACGCTGATCGTCGCCTGCGAGCCCAAGCCGGGGCGGCCGTTCAGCAACGCCGAGTCCAACATCGTCGTGCCCGACGTCGTCGTCAAGCGCTCGGGCCGCGGCCTCAAGGTTGCGCTCAACCCCGACGTCATGCCCAAGCTGCGCATCAACGACCTCTACGCCCAGGCGGTGCGCGGCCAGCGCAACGGCAGCGCCGGCGGGCTGTCGGGCCGGCTGCAGGAAGCGCGCTGGTTCATGAAGAACATCCAGCAGCGCTTCGACACCATCCTGCGCGTCAGCACCGCCATCGTCGAGCGTCAGAAGAGCTTCTTCACCCACGGCGCGATCGCGATGAAGCCGCTGGTGCTGCGCGAGATCGCCGACGAGCTCGGCCTGCATGAATCGACGATCTCGCGCGTCACCACCGCCAAGTACATGGCCACCCCGATGGGCACCTACGAGCTCAAGTACTTCTTCGGCAGCTCGCTCAACACCGAAGCCGGCGGCAATGCGTCGAGCACCGCCGTGCGCGCGCTCATCCAGCAACTGGTGGCGGCCGAGGACGCCGCCAAGCCGCTGTCTGACAGCCAGCTCAGCCAGATGCTCGACGAGCAAGGCATCCAGGTCGCCCGTCGCACGGTGGCCAAGTACCGTGAAGCGCTGAAGATCGCGCCGGCCAACCTGCGCAAGGCAATGTGACGATGAACAGCAACCGCAATCCCAAAACCGTGTCCTTGTGGCTGCCTTGCGCCGGCGGCGTCGAGGCGCTGCTGGTGGACGAAGTGGCGCGCATCACTGGGCGCAGCGCCGAAGCCGGCCGCGGCGGCGTCTGGGTCGATGGCGACGCCGTCACCGCGATGCAGCTCAACCTGGAGAGCCGGCTCGCCCAGCGTGTGCTGTGGCCGCTGATCGACGGCGCCTACCGCGACGAGCACGACCTCTACGACATGGCGCGGCAAGTGGCCTGGCTGGACTGGATCACACCGGCGCAGACGCTGCGCGTGGACGTCGCCGCCCAGCGCTCGCCGCTGCAAAGCCTGAACTTCGCCGCCTTGCGCATCAAGGACGCGGTTTGCGACGTGCTTCGCGACGCCACCGGCGAACGCCCCAGCGTCGACACGCGGCGTCCCGACCTGGCGCTGGCCTTGTTCGTCGGCGCCGAGCACGCCACGCTGTATGTCGACACCTCGGGCGAGGCGCTCTTCAAGCGCGGCTGGCGCGACGCGCGCGGCGGCAGCCAGGACGTCAAGGGCGAAGCGCCGCTGAAGGAAACCCTGGCCGCGGCGATGCTGGCCGCCGCCGGCTGGCAAGGCCGGGTCGAAGACGGCCCGCTGTACGACCCTTGCTGCGGCGCCGGCACCATCGCCATCGAAGCGGCGCAAATGGCTTGCGGCATCGCCCCCGGCGGCCAGCGCCGATTCGCCTTCGAGACCTTGCTGCCGTTCAGGCCGCACCTGAACGCCTGGAGCGACTTGCAGCGCGCGGCGCGCGAGCGCGTGCATGCGCCGAGCGTGCCCATATTCGCCGGCGACGTCAGCTTTCGCATGACCGACTTCGCGACCCGCAACGCCGAGCGCGCCGGCGTCCAGCATGCGATCGAATTCAAGACCGCCGACGCCTTGCAGCGTCCGCCGCCCGCGGCCCAGGGCACGCTGATGCTGAACCCGCCTTATGGCGAACGCCTCGCCCCCAAAGGCAGCGGCCAGCCCGCCGCCGCGGCGCGTGAAAGCTTCGAAGGCGGCGGCAGTTCGGCCGAGTTCTTCAGCGCGCTGGCCGGCCACTGGAAGCGCCAGTACGCCGGCTGGTCGGCCTGGTGCCTGAGCCCGGACATGAAGCTGCCCTCGCTGATGCGGCTGAAGGAAAGCCGCCGGGTGCCGATGTGGAACGGCCCGATCGAATGCCGGCTGTTCCGCTTCGACATGGTCGCCGGTTCGAACAAGTCAGCCGACGCCTAGGAGGCTGCCCGGCACGGCAGCGTCGATGTCGGCCGCGCCCAGCGCCGCGACCTCGCCGATGACCAGGATCGCCGGGCTCGCCAAGCCGCTGGTGTGCAGTTCGGCGGCCAGTGTTGCCAACGTGCAGCGCAGCTGGCGCTGGCGCGGCGTGTGCGCGGCCGAGATCACTGCCGCCGGCGTGCTGGCGGCCAGGCCGCCTTCCAGCAGTTGCTGGACGATGTGGCCGACAGCACTGACGCCCATGTAGACCACCAGCGTCAGCCCGCTGCGCGCCAGCGCCGCCCAGTCTGCACCGCCTCCGCCGGGCTGGGCATGGCCGGTGACGAAGGCGACGCCGGGCGCGCAGCGGCGGTCGGTGACCGGGATGCCCACGGCCGCCGGCGCCGCAATGCCGGCCGTGATGCCCGGCACCACCGTCACCTGCACGCCGGCCTGGCGCAGCGCGTCGCATTCCTCGCCGCCGCGGCCAAAGACAAAGGGGTCGCCGCCTTTGAGCCGCACCACGCGCTGCCCCTGGCGCGCCTGCGCCACCATCAGCCGGTGGATGAAAGCCTGCGGCGTGCTCTGGCAGCCGCCGCGCTTGCCGACATGGATGATGCGTGCCGAGCGCCGCGCATAGCGCAGCACGCCGTCGCCGACCAGGTCATCGACCAGCAGCACGGTGGCGCGCCGGATCGCCTTGATGGCCTTCAGCGTGAGCAGCTCGGGGTCGCCGGGGCCGGCGCCGACCAGGGTGACGCAAGGCGCTTGGCAGTCTTCAGTCGTTCGGTTCATCGTCTCTCACTCCAGCCCGTCAATGCTTCAGCGGCAGCACACCGACCTGCGGCATGTGGGCCAGGCCGATCGCGCGCGCATGGTCCTCGAAGCCTTTGTTCTTCCAGAAGAAGGCGCCGGGCATCGTGGTCGGGATCACCAGCACATAGAAGAGGGCACGGCCGATCAGGCTGGTGGTCAGCAGGAGCAGCGCCGCCAGGCCCAGGCCCAGCCACAGCAGCGGCCCGGTCGCGCCGAGCAGCAAGGCCGTGCACAAAGCCGTCGCCAGCACCGCGTTGCTGCCAAGCAAGGCGTTGCGCAGCCGGTAGGTATGGCCGAAGGTGGTGGTCTGGACGTAGAACGACGCCCCGCCTTCGTGCTCGGCGCTGCCCAGCGCGCGCGCGTGCCCGACCAGGCCGATGGCTTCGACCAGCAGCCCCAGCGCCAGCAAGCCGGTGCAAACCACGGCCACCGGCTGCCAGCCGGCGCTGCCGGCCAGTGTCGGCAGCATCACGCTTGCGGCCAGCGTCGCGCCCAGCGACAGCGCGCTGCCGAAGAAGGCCGTCGCCACCTGCCAGTGGTCCCAGAACGGCCGCGCCTTGATGCGGTAGCAGCGCATCATGTAGTACAGACCCGCGAGGCTGCCCAGCAGCGCCAGGGCGCCGGCGCCAGTGGCCGCGCCAGCCAGCAGCGGCGTGTTCAGCGCCGCAAGCAGTGCAAGCCCGCTCAGCGCCGGGTGCGCCGGCAGGCTGAGCAGCACGTGCAGCGCCAGGCCGCCGAGAAAGACCGCGATGCCCAGCCCTTCGCGCGACACCGGCGAGTGGCGCAGGTTGTTGAAGCCGCGGTAAAAGCGCAGCGGCTTGCCCAGGTGCAGCGTCGACATGAACAGGCCAAAGCCGACCAGCATCAGCGCCAGCAAGGCCAGCGGCGCGTAGAGCGCCGAACGCGCGAACTCGGCGAATCCCGGCAGCCCGGCTTGCGCGCCCAGAAACTGGAGCGCGAAGGCGCCGGCGGCCGCTTGCGCGGCCAGCGTGAACAGCACCAGCGGGTTCTCGCGCGAGCTCAGCCGCGCCAGGTTCCAGTGCCGCTGCCGCCCCGTCTTCGGGTCGACAGCCGGCCGGTAGCGGCCTTGTTCGTCCTTGTGATACTTCAGCGGCACCGAGTCGGTGCGCCTCATCTCGTCGGGCAGCTGCCTGATCTGCTGGAAGCGGATGTTGGGCCGCGTGATCTCGGGCGAGGGGAATCCCGGGATCTCGACCCGCGCCTGCTCGCGGCCGGCGGGCACGGTCTCGATGACGCCGAAGTCCAGCGCATTGCCCACGCACGCGGCCACACAAGCCGGCTTGAGGCCGACCTCGAGCCGGTCGACGCACATGTTGCACTTGCTGACCTGGCCTTTGACGGGGTCGAGCTGGGGCGCGTTGTATGGGCAGACCCAGGTGCAATAGCCACAGCCGAAGCAGGTGTCGGGGTCCTGCAGCACGGCGCCGTATTCGGCGTGCTTGGTGTAGGCCGCAGTCGGGCAGCCTTTCAGGCACACCGGGTCGTCGCAATGGTTGCAGGCCATCGAGATGTTCAGGCGCTGGTAGTCGGGAAAGCTGCCGCCTTCGACATAACCCACCGAGCGGAACGCGATGTGCGCCGGGTTGTCGTTCTTCTCGCTGCACGCGGCCTCGCAGGCATGGCAGCCGATGCAGTTGTCGGCGGTGAAGTAAAAGCCGTGCTGCTGGTTGCGCTGCGGGTTGGGCCCGACCGCCGGGTTCTCGTTGATGTGCAGCGAGCGGCCCACCGGCAGCTTGCCTTGGGTGTGCTCGATGAGGTCGATGGACTGGCCGTAGCGGTTGATCGCCGGGACATCTTGCGGACTGAGGAAGGCATAGGCCTGCTACTCGGTGCGGATCTCCCAGATCGGCCGCGCGCGCTGCGCCGCGCCGGCCGTCGGCAGGAACGCCGGCTGGGTGATGCTGGCCTCGCCGGTGCGCGGATTGAGTCGGATGTTCAGCATGGACGGAATTCCTCAAAAGCTGCGGCGTTCCAGGTTCAGGCGCGCGGCCTCGCGCTGGTCGATCTTTTCGATGCGGGCGGCGTTCTGCTTGAAGGCGGGCTGGCGCGAATGGGGGTCGAGCAAGCCCAGCGTCAACCGGTTCACGCAGTCGTGGAAGTGAAAGGGGATGAACAACATGTCGCGGCCGACACGCTGGGTCAGCTGCACCATCACCACGGCATCGCCGCGCCGGCTGACGACGCGCACATAACTCTGGTGCTCGACCCCCAGCGCCTGCGCGGCGTCGGGGTTCATCTCCATGTAGGGCGTCGGGCTGAACTTGTTGCAGTTGCCGATCTTGCCGGTGCGCGTGCGGGTGTGGAAATGCTCGACGACGCGACCCGAGTTGAGCCAGAACGGGTATTCGGCGTCCGGGCATTCGTTGTTGTTGACGAAGCGCACCGGGATCAGGTTGGCGCGGCCGCTGGCGGTCTGGAAGGCGCCGTCGGCATACAGGCGCGCGTCGCCCAGGAAGTCCTGGCGCAGCGCTGTGCGCGTGTCGGCGGCGCCGATGCGCGCTTCGTCGGCCAGCGCCCGCGCTTCGCTGTAGGGCCACTGGATGCCGCGCGCGGCCTCGATGCGGTCGTAGCTCATGCCCGAGATGTCGAGCGTGCGGCCTTCGCCTTTGGACAGCTCGCGCATCTCCTCGAACGCGCCTTCGGGCGTGGCGGGGTAGTGGATCTTGTTGCGATCTTCGAAGCGGCGCGCCATCTGGTTGAAGATCCAGAAGTCGGGCTTCGAATCGGCGTAAGGCCGCAGCGCGTTGCGCGTCAGGTTGACGCGGCGCTCGGTGTTGGTGTGGCAGCCCTCTTTCTCGGCCCAGACCGCGGCCGGCAGGAAGACATGGGCGTACTGCGTCGTCTCGACGTCTTCGTAGACGTCTTGCACGACCAGGAACTCGAGCTTCTCCATCGCCCGGCGGATGCGCGGCTGGTTGGCCATCGACGTCATCGGATTCGTGGCCACCAGCCACAAGCCCTTGATCTCGCCGGTCTCGATGGCGGGGAAGATGTCGGTCTGCGCCAGCCCGCGCGCCGGCGGGAAGAAGGCTTCGGCTATGCCCCAGAACTCGGCCACACGCTGGCGGTCTTTCGGCTTTTCGAGCTGGCGGTAGCCCGGCAGGCCCGAGCACGACGACCACTCGCGCGTGCCCATCGCGTTGCACTGGCCGGTGATCGACAAGCTGGTGCCGCCGGGGCGGCCGATGTTGCCGGTGATCAGGTTCAGGTTGTTGATGTCGACGACGCCGTCCGAGCCATGGGTGGACTGGTTGATGCCCATGGTCCAGATGCTCATCGCCCTGGGTGCCTTGGCGTAGATGCGCGCCACCGTGCGGATGCGGTCCTCGTCGATGCCGCAGACATGCTGCGCCGTCTTCGGGTCGTAGTCGGCGAGCAGGGCGCGCAACTCGTCCGCGCCCTGGGTGTGGCGGGCGATGTAGTCGGCGTCGTGCAGGCCTTCCTTGAAGATCACATGCATCATCGCGTTGATCAGCACGGTGTCGGTGCCGGGCGTGATGGCGAGGTGGATGTCGGCGAACTGCGCCAGCATCGTCACCCGCGGGTCGACGACGATGAGCGGGAAGCGGCGTTTCTCCAGCGCTTCCTTGAGCCGCCAGTAGATGATCGGGTGCTGCTCGGGCAGGTTGGAGCCGAAGGCCATCAGGCAGTGCGTGTGCTCGAAGTCGCCGTAGCAGCCCGGCGGTCCGTCGGCGCCGAAGCTGCGCTTGTAGCCCGACACCGCCGAGGCCATGCACAGCGTGGTGTTGCCGTCGTAGTTGTTGGTGCCGATCTGGCCGCGCACCAGCTTGCCCAGGGTGTAGAACTCCTCTGTCAGCAGCTGGCCGGTGGAGACCACGGCAAAGGCGTCGCGGCCATGCTGGGCCTGGATGCGCTTGATCTCTTCGGCAGTGCGGTCAAGCGCGGCGTCCCAGCTGCCGGCGGCGAAAGGCTGGTGGGCGCGCTCGCGCAGCAGCGGCACCTTGCCGCGGCCCGGCGAGTCGAACAGTTCGTGTTCGAGCAAGCCTTTGATGCACAGCTTGCCGCGGTTGACGTCGGCGCCGGCATGGCCGCGGCTGGTGACGATCTGGCCTTGTTCACCCAGGCCGAGCTCGATCGCGCAGCCCGTCGAGCAGTAGTTGCAGGTCGAGTACTTCCATTCCTTGACCGTCTTGGCCGGAATGGCGATGGGCTTGCGCTGCGTGCGGCCGAAGATCATGACGCTGCCTTCAGGCGCAGGCGCGCGGCCGCGGGCCGGCCACTGGCGCCAGCTCGTCCAGCGCCTTGACGGCGAGCTCGGCGGCGTCGAGGAAGACCTCGCCGGCCTCGACCTTGCACGCGAACGGCGTCGTGCAGCCGACGTCGGGCGCCTTCGCGCAGCCGTCGGCCAGGCCGATGGTCCAGTTGTGCAGCGGGCAGGCCACGCTGTCGCCAAACACGATGCCCTGGCTCAGCGGCCCGCCTTTGTGCGGGCAGCGGTCGAGCACGGCGAACACCTTGTCCTGCGCGGTGCGGAACACCGCCACCGCAACGCCGCGTTCACGGGCGACGCGGCGCGCGCCGAGCCGCGGGATGTCGTCGACGCGGCAAATCGGTTTCCAGTCATTCATGCTGATCTCCAGGCGCTGGCGCTTCAGGGGTTGACGGGGTCGAACTGGCGCAGGTCGACGCCGGCCTTGTCGTGCTCGAACCAGGGGTCGGGCTCGCCTTCGAGCGCGAACTGCAGCCGCGCCCACAAGGCCTTGCGGCCTTCGGCGTCGTCGACCACTTTCTTCTTCACGTAGTCCAGGCCGACGCGCGCCACGTAGTGCACCGTGCGGTCGAGGTACCAGGCTTCTTCGCGGTACAGCTGCAGGAAGGCGCCGGCGTACTCCATCACCTCGTCGGCGGTCTTGACCTTGACGAAGAACTGCGCCGCCTCGGTCTTGATGCCGCCGTTGCCGGCGATGTGGATCTCCCAGCCGGAGTCCACGCCGATCACGCCGACGTCCTTGATGCCGGCTTCGGCGCAATTGCGCGGGCAGCCGCTGACGGCCAGCTTGACCTTGTGCGGCGCGTACATGCGCCACAGCGCGCGCTCCAGGTCCTTGCCCATCTGCGTGCTGTCCTGGGTGCCGAAGCGGCACCACTCGCTGCCGACGCAGGTCTTCACCGTGCGCAGCGCTTTGGCGTAGGCGTGGCCACTGGGCATGCCGATGTCTTTCCAGACCGCGGGCAGGTCTTCCTTCTTCACCCCCAGCAAGTCGATGCGCTGGCCGCCGGTGACCTTGACGGTGGGGATCTTGTACTTGTCGACCGCGTCGGCGATGCGGCGCAGCTCGTCGGCCGTGGTCTCGCCGCCCCACATGCGCGGAATCACCGAGTAGCTGCCGTCGCGCTGGATGTTGGCGTGGCTGCGCTCGTTGATGTAGCGGCTTTGCGGATCGTCCTTGACCTCTTTCGGCCAGGTGCTGAGCAGGTAGTAGTTCAGCGCCGGCCGGCAGCTCGAGCAGCCGTCGGGCGTGCGCCAGTTCATGCCTTCGCGCACCGCGGCGATGCTCAGGTACTTCTCGCTGCGGATCGCCTCGCGCACCTCCTGGTGGCTGTGATCGGTGCAGCCGCACATCGGCTTCTTGGTCGGCGCGGCGGAGTAGTCGCCGCCGGCAGTCGCCATCAGCAGCTGTTCGACGAGGCCGGTGCACGAGCCGCAGCTGGCGCTGGCCTTGGTGCACTTGCGCACCTCGTCCAGCGTGAACAGGCCTTGCTCCTTGATCGCTTTGCTGATGCGGCCTTTGCTGACGCCGTTGCAGCCGCAGACCTCATCGTCGTCGGCCATCGCGGCGGCACGGTTGTGGCCCTGGTGGCCGGCGTCGCCGATGT
>JAUYAJ010000078.1 GCA_030693565.1 Rubrivivax sp. | reverse complement strand
CCACTGGTCGCGCAGCATGGCCCGGTGCAGCGCCCAGCCGAAGCCGAGCAGCGCGGGCAGCAGCGGGCCGTCAGGCAGCACCCAGGAGCCGGTGGTCAGGCCCAGCACCGGGGCCATGTTCAGGGTCCCCGCCGCCCAGAGCCCTGCCCTTTCGCCGAACATCTCCCGCGTCCAGGCGAAGACCAGCCAGGTGGTCAGGGCGAAGAGCGCTATGAACGGCAGGCGGAGCACGATCGCCGCCTCGGAGCCGAACAGCGCGGCGGCCCCGGCGGACAGCCACCAGGAAAGCGGCGGGTGGTCGAAATAGCTCCAGGACCATTCGCGCCCGGCCGCGGCCATGTAGCTTTCGTCGATGCCCAGCGTCATCACGTCGCCGGCCTTCAGCCAGATCGGGGTCGGCTTCTTGCCCATGCCGACGCCCGGGGGGGTGCCGGTGGCGATGATGTCGCCGGGATGCAGCGTGATGAAGTGGCTGACGTAGCTGACGATCTGCACCACGATGAAGATCATGGTGCTGGTGCTGCCGGTCTGCATCCGCTCGCCGTTGACGTCCAGCCACATGCCCAGCGCCTGCGGGTCGCCGACTTCGTCGGTGGTCACCATCCAGGGGCCGATCGGGCCGAAGGTGTCGCAGCCTTTGCCCTTGTCCCAGGTGCCGCCGCGCTCGATCTGGTATTCGCGCTCGGAGACGTCGTTGACGACGCAGTAGCCGGCAACAAAGTTCAGCGCGTCGGCTTCGCTGACATAGCGCGCCGTGCTGCCGATGACGATGCCGAGCTCGACCTCCCAGTCGCCTTTGACCGAGCCTTGCGGCAGCACGATGTCGTGGTTGCAGCCCACCGCGGCGCTGTTCGGCTTCATGAAGACGATGGGTTCCTTGGGGATCGGCAGGTTGGATTCGGCCGCGTGGTCGGCGTAGTTCAGGCCGATGCAGACGAACTTGCCCAGGCCCGACCAGGGCACGGCCAGCGTGCCTTGTTCGACCACCGGCAAGGTGTTGATGTCGACGCTGCGCAGGGCTGCCAGCCCGGCCGGCGACAGCGTCGCCGGCGTGATGTCGGGCAGCAGCGCCGACAGGTCGCGCACCTGGCCCTGGTCGTCGAGCAGGCCGGGTTTGACATGGCCCTTGGGGCCGTGACGCAAGAGTTTCATGCTCAGTCTCCTCGTTGTTGAATGCTTGTTCGCGAGCGGTCAGTTCGACCAGCCGCCGTCGATGATTTGCGCCGTGCCGGTGGTGAAAGCCGACTCGTCGCTGGCCAGGTAGAGCGCCAGCGCGGCAATCTCTTCGGTCGTGCCCAGCCGGCCCATCGGCTGGCGGGCAACGAAGGCGGCGTCGACCTGCGCCAGTGTCTGTTTTGTGGCCGCGGCCTGCGCGGCGACGCGGTCACGCAGGCTGGGCGACTCGATCGTGCCCGGGCAGATGGCATTGCAGCGCACGCCGCGGGTGATGTAGTCGGCGGCCTCCGACTTGGTCAGCCCGATCACCGCTGCCTTGGTGGTGCCGTAGACGAAGCGGTTCGGCGCGCCCTTGATGCTGCCGGCCACCGACGACATGTTGATGATCGAGCCGCCGCCCAGGCTCAGCATGCCGGGCAGGAAGGCCTGGATGGTGCGGAATTGCGAACGCACGTTGAGGTCGAAGGCGAAGTCCCAGTCGGCGTCGCTGCAGTCGAGCACGTTGCCGGCGTGCACGTAGCCGGCGCCGTTGAACAGCACGTGCAGCGGGCCGGCAGCGGCCGCGGCGGCCTTGACGGCGGCGCTGTCGGTGACGTCGAGCCGCGCCGTCGTGATGCCGGCTTCACCTTCCAGCGTCGCCAGCGTGGCGGCGTTGATGTCGGTGGCGATGACGCGCGCGCCTTCGCGTGCGAATGCCAGCGCCACAGCGCGGCCTATGCCTTGGCCGGCAGCAGTGACGAAGGCGGTCTTGCCGGCGAGTCGGGAAGTCATGGGTTCACTCCGTGATCAGTTGGACTTTGGTGCTGCGGCTGCGATCGAGCGCGAGCTCGAACGCGGCCTGGGATTGCGCCAGCGGCAATTGCGCGCTGATGAGCGGGCGCACGTCGACGCGGCGGCTGCGGATGGCTTGCACCGCCCAGTCGAATTCGAGGTGGGCGCGGAAGGCGCCGCGGTAGTCGAGCTCGCGTGCCATCAAGCTGTTGGCGGGGAAGGGCAGTTCGGGCGGCAGCGTGCCGACCTGGATGATGCGCCCGCCGCGGCGCGTGGCGGCCAGGCAGGTGGCCAGTGCTTGCGGGCTGCCGGCGGCTTCGATCGTCACATGGGCCAGGTCGGCCAGCGAAGCCGGGTCGACCTGGTCGCTGCGCAGCGTGCGGTCAGCGCCGACGCTGCGCGCGATGGCCAGCGCGCGGTCGTTGATGTCGCAGACGATGACCTCGGCGGCGCCGGCCAGCCGCGCCGCCATCGCGCTCATGCAGCCGATGGTGCCGCCGCCGGTGATGAGCACCGTCTCGCCGAGCACCGGCCCGGCGCGGTGGATCGCGTGCAGGCCGATCGACAGCGGCTCGGCGCAGGCGATCTCGCCCAGCGAGATGCCGTCTTCGGTGACCGGCGTCAGCTGGCGCTCGCCCATCACGAAACGTTCGCGGAACAAGCCCTGGGCATGCGGGAACACGCTGGCACTGCCCAGGAAGTACATCTTGCGGCACAGGTTGCCGCGCCCGGCCTGGCAGTAGTCGCACACGCCGCAAGGGTGCGACGGGTTGATCGCCACGCGCTGGCCGAGGCTGACGCGGCTGACGCGCTCGCCGATGTCGACGACGATGCCCGAGGCTTCGTGCCCGGGCACCAAAGGCTCGCGCACGGTGAAGGCGCCGACCCGGCCATGCTGGTAGTAATGCAGGTCCGAGCCGCAGATGCCGCCCGCGCCCAGGCGCAGCAGCACGTCGTGCGGGCCCAGCGGCGGCGGTGTTTCCTCGGTCAGCCGCAGGTCGAGCGGGCCGTGGATCTGGCAGGCGATGGACATGGCAGGGTTCTCCGTGAATGGGGCGTGCTGGCGCGGCCCGGCGCCGGCGGTCAGCCGCGGCCGACGAAAGGCATCTTGGTGGCCATCACGGTCATGAACAGCACGTTGGCCGTCAGTGGCAACCGCGCCATCGCCATGAAGGTGGCGGCAACGTCCTCAAGCTCCATGCGCGGCTCCGGGCGCACGCTGCCGTCGGCCTGCGGCACGCCTTTGACCATGCGGTCGGTCATGCTGCTGGCGACGTTGCCGATGTCGATCTGGCCGACCGCGATGTCGAATGGCCGGCCGTCGAGCGCTGCGGTGCGTGTGAGGCCGCTGACCGCGTGTTTGGTCGCGGTGTAGGCGATCGAGCCCGGCCGCGGCGCATGCGCCGAGATCGAGCCGTTGTTGATGATGCGCCCGCCTTGCGGTGACTGGTGGCGCATCAGCTTGAAGGCCTGGCTGAGGCAGAAGAAGGCGCCGTTCAGGTTGGTGTCGACGACACGCCGCCAGGCGTCGGCGGCCAGCTCGTCGGGCGTGGCCACCGGCAAGCCCATGCCGGCGTTGTTGAACAGCAGGTCCAGGCGCCCGAAGCGCTGACGCACCTGCTCGAACAAGGCGGCAACGGCTTTGTCGTCGGCGACGTCGCAAGGCATGGCAACGCCGCGGCTGCCGGCTTCACCGGCGGCGGCGATGGCGGCTTCAAGGGCGTCCTGACGGCGGCCGGTGAAGACGACTTGCCAGCCGTCATTCAACAAGGCGGTGGCGCAGGCCTGGCCGATGCCGCTGCCGGCGCCGGTGACGAGGGCGATCTTGGGGTTGCTCATGCTCGTGTCGCTGGGTTGGGGCCGGCGCGGTGAGCGGCCGGCGGGTGAGGGATGGCGGTGATTGTGGTCCGGCTCGACTTGTGGCGCTGCCAGTCCCGGCCCAGGCCCGGCTCAGTGATTGTCTTTCGGCACAAAGGCGCCGCGCATGCCGACCAGGAAGTCGAGGTCGGCGCCTTGGTCGGCCGGCAGCACATGGTCGATGTAGAGCTTCCAGTAACCGCTTTGCAGCGGCGGCGTCGGTGCCACCCAGTCGGCACGCCGGCGCGCCAGTTCGGCGTCGTCCACGTGCAGGTGCAGGCTGCGCGCCGGCACGTCGAGCGTGATCATGTCGCCGTTGCGAACCAGCGCCAGCGGGCCACCGGCGGCGGCTTCGGGCACCGTGTGCAGCACCACGGTGCCGTAGGCGGTGCCGCTCATGCGCGCGTCGCTGATGCGCACCATGTCGGTGATGCCTTTTTTCAGCACCTTGGGCGGCAGCGGCATGTTGCCGACCTCGGCCATGCCGGGGTAGCCCTTGGGGCCGCAGTTCTTCAGCACCAGCACGCAGGTTTCGTCGACATCGAGGTTGTCGTCGTCGATGCGGGCGTGGAAGTCGTCGCTGTCTTCGAAGACGACGGCGCGGCCGGTGTGCACCATCAGGGCCGGCGTTGCCGCGCTGGGTTTGATGACGGCGCTGCCCGGGGCCAGGTTGCCGCGCAGCACGGCGATGCCGGCTTTGTCCTTGAACGGCGCCGCGAAAGGCTTGATGACGTCGGCGTTGTAGTTCTGCGCGCCCTGAATGTTCTCGCCCACGGTGCAGCCGTTGGCGGTGACGACGTCCAGGTGCAGCAAGTGGGCGATCTCCTTCATCACCACCGGCAGGCCGCCGGCGTAGCAGAAGTCTTCCATCAGGTACTGGCCGCTGGGCTGCAGGTTCACCAGGCAGGGCAGTTCACTGGCCAGGCGGTCGAAGTCGTCGACCGACAGCGGCACGCCCAGGCGCCCGGCAATGGCGATCAGGTGGATCACCGCATTCGTGCTGCCGCCAATCGCGGCCAGCGTGCGGATGGCGTTCTCGAAGGCTTCGCGGGTCAGCACCTGGGCGATGGTCTGGTCGGCATGGACCATCTCGACGATGCGCCGCCCGGCGCTGCGCGCCAGCACGTTGCGCCGGCCGTCAACCGCCGGGAAGGCGGCGTTGCCCGGCAGGCCGATGCCCAGCGCTTCGACCATGCAGGCCATCGTGCTCGCCGTGCCCATGGTCATGCAGTGGCCGTGGCTGCGGTGCATGCAGCTTTCGGCCTCGAAGAAGTCGGCCAGCTTGAGCGTGCCGGCGCGCACCTGCTCGCTCATGCTCCACACGCCGGTTCCGGATCCGAGCTCCTGGC
>JAUYAJ010000072.1 GCA_030693565.1 Rubrivivax sp. | reverse complement strand
GAGATGCTCGGCCAGGCGCCGGCGATGCAGGACGTGTTCCGCGCCATCGGCCGCCTGAGCCAGAGTAACGTCACGGTGCTGATCACCGGCGAGAGCGGTTCGGGCAAGGAGCTGGTGGCGCATGCGCTGCACAAGCACAGCCCGCGCGGCGATCTTGGCAACAAAGGGCCTTTCGTCGCCATCAACACCGCCGCCATCCCCAAGGACTTGCTCGAAAGCGAGCTCTTCGGCCACGAGCGCGGCGCCTTCACCGGCGCCCAGACCATGCGCCGCGGCCGCTTCGAGCAAGCCGACGGCGGCACGCTGTTCCTCGACGAGATCGGCGACATGCCCTTCGACCTGCAGACCCGGCTGCTGCGCGTGCTGTCCGACGGCCAGTTCTACCGCGTCGGTGGCCACCAGCCGCTCAAGGCCAATGTGCGGGTCATCGCCGCCACCCACCAGAACCTCGAGGAGCGCGTGCGCCAGGGCAGCTTCCGCGAAGACCTGTATCACCGGCTCAACGTCATCCGGCTGCGCCTGCCGGCGCTGCGCGAGCGCCGCGAAGACATCCCGATGCTGACGCGCTTCTTCCTGCAAAAGAGCGCCAAGGAACTCGGCGTCGACGCCAAGCGCATCACCGAGGCGGCGCTGTCACAGCTGCAGGGCTTTGCCTTTCCCGGCAACGTGCGTCAGCTCGAAAACCTGTGCCACTGGCTGACGGTGATGGCGCCGGCCCAGGTGGTCGAGTTCAAGGACTTGCCGCCGGAACTGCTGGGCGCAGCGGTGTTGCCGGCGGCGTCTGCCGCAGCGGTGGCACCACTGGCGGTCGAGCCCACCGCTGACGACAAGCCTGTGCTACCCGGGCCGCCCGCCGCAGAGATGGCCGCCAGCTGGCTTTCCGGGCTAGACGCCGAAGCGCGGCGCCGGCTCGAAGCCGGCGAGCCCGATGTGTGGGAAGCGCTGAGCCAGCAGTTCGAAGGCCGGCTGATCCACGCCGCACTCGAGGTCACGCGCGGCCGCCGCATCGAGGCAGCGCAAAAGCTCGGCATCGGGCGCAACACCATCACCCGCAAGATCAAGGAGCTGGGGCTCGATGATTGAGCCCTGAGCGCGCCTCAGGTGCCAGTGAACAGCGGCTTGCGCTTTTCCATGAAGGCGGTCTGACCTTCCTTGTAGTCGTTGCTGGCGAAGCAGGCGGCTACGGCGGCTTCGGTGGCGGCAACATTGCGCTCGCCAGCGTCCTTCATCACCTCGCCCACCACCAGCTTGGAGCAACGCACCGTCAGCGGCGCGTTGTCGGCGATGGTGCGCGCCATCGCTTCCACCGTGGCTTCGAGATCGGCGTCGGCGACGACCCGGTTGACCAGGCCCATGCGTTCGGCTTCGCTGGCGTCGAACTGGCGGCCGGTGAAGAACATCTCCTTGGCAAAGGCCGGGCCGACGAGGTCGACCAGCGGCTTGGCGCGGCCCAGGCCATAACCCAGGCCGAGCTTGGCCGCGGGGACGCCGAACTTGGCTTTGTCGTTGCAGATGCGCAGGTCGCAGCACACCGCCAGCGCGGTGCCGCCGCCGATGCAATAGCCGCGCACCATGGCGATGGTGGGAATCGTCATCGCCTGCATCGCCGAATAGGCCTTCTGCGTCGTCACCTGGTAGTGCGCCAGCGCCGTGGCTTCCTGGCGCTCGTCCTGGAACTTGGAGATGTCGGCGCCCGACGCGAAGGCCTTGCCGCCCGCGCCGGTGACCACCATCACGCGCACCGACGGATCGGCGGCGAAGTCGGCCATGATCTCCAGCGCCGCCTCCCACATCTCCAGCGAGATCGCGTTGTGGCGCTCGGGGTTGTTGAGGATCATCCAGCCGACGCCGTTCTCGCGCCGGGAAATCATCTTGTCGCTGCTCATTCGGTCTCCCTCAGACAATGCCGTTTTTCGTCAGCTGCTCGATCTCGGCAGCCTCGTAGCCCAATTCTCGCAGCACCTCCTGGGTGTGCTCGCCCAGCGCTGGCGGGTGGCTGGTCACGTGGCTGGGCGTGCGGCTGAGCTTGACCGGCTGGCCCAGGTAGGCCACTTCGCCCAGTTTTTGCGCCATGCCCAGGTGCTGGGCTTGCGGGTCGGTGAAGGCCTGATCGATGTTGTAGATCGGGCCGCAAGGCACGCCGGCCTCGTTCAGCAGCGCGATCCAGTGTGCGGTGTCGTTCTGCAGCAGCCTGGCTTCGAGCACCGCGTGCAGCGCGTCGCGGTTGCGCGAACGCTGGGCGCCGGTCTTGTAGTCGGGGTTGTCGGGCAAGGCCGGCAGGTCGATGGCCTCGCACAGCCGCAGCCAGATCTTGTGGCCCGAGGCGGCGATGTTCATGTGGCCGTCGCGGGTGCGATAGACGCCAGTGGGGATCGAGGTCGGGTGGTTGTTGCCGGCCTGCTTGGCGACCTCGCCCTTCATCAGCCAGCGCGCGGCCTGGAAGTCGAGCATGAAGAGCTGCGCCTGCAGCAGCGAGGATTGCACCCACTGGCCCAGGCCCGACTTGTCGCGTTCGATCAGCGCCACCGCGATGCCGTAGGCGCAGAAGATGCCGGCGCACAGGTCGGCGATCGGGATGCCCACGCGCATCGGCCCCTGGCCGGGCTCGCCGGTGATCGACATCAAGCCGCCCATGCCCTGGGCGATCTGGTCGAAGCCCGGGCGCAGCCGGTAGGGGCCGTCCTCGCCGTAGCCGGAGATGCTGCCGTAGATCAGCCGCGGGTTGATCGCCGACATCGTCGCGTAGTCGATGCCCAGCCGCTCCTTGACGTCGGGGCGGTAGTTCTCGACCAGCACGTCGGCGCTGGCGACCAGCTTCTTGAGGATCGCCACGCCTTCGGGTGACTTCAGGTTCAGCGTGATGCCGCGCTTGTTGCGGTGCACGTTCTGGAAGTCGCTGTCGTCGCGCGGGCCGCCGATGCCTTCGCCTTCGTCCAGGCCGGGCGGCATCTCGACCTTGATCACCTTGGCGCCCCAGTCGGCGAGCTGGCGCACGGCGGTCGGGCCGGCGCGCACACGGGTGAGGTCGATGACGGTGAGGTGGGAGAGGGCGTTGGACGCGAGCATGAGGTCAGCCTGCCTGTGTTGTCGGGTGTCGGGTCGGGTGCGGGGTCGGGTGGCGCCAGCGCGGCGCTCGCCCGATCGGCGAGCGCGGTGTCGTCAGCGGCCGGTCCAGCGCGGCGGCCGCTTGTCGACGAAGGCGCGCACGCCTTCGCGGAAATCGTCGCTGCCATAGATGGCGGCGACGAGGTCGTCGCCATCGGGCAGCGGGCGCGACTCCTGCAGGCGCCGCACCGCTTCCTTGGTGACCCACATCGTGATCGGCGCGTGCGAGGCCAGCGTCTGCGCCAGTTCGGCAACGCGCGCTTCGATGGCGTCGGCAGCGACGATCTCGTGGACGAAACCGGCCGTCAGCGCTTCGTCGGCCGACAGCAGCCGCGCCGTGAGGATCATCTCCTTCAGCCGTGACGGGCCGAAGAGGTCGAGGTAGCGGGCATAGGCCTTCATCGACAGGCAGTTGCCCAGCGTGCGTGCGATGGGTGCGCCGAACTTGGCGTCAGGGGTGGCGATGCGCAGATCGGCGCCGGCGGCAATGCCCAGGCCGCCGCCGACCGCAAAGCCCTGGATCAACGCGATCACCGGTTTCTTGACGCGGCTGATGCGGCCGGTGCGCAAGTCGCCGTCGCGCTCGTAGCGCAGCCCGTCTTCGGCGCCCTCGAAGGCGGTGAACTGGCTGATGTCGGTGCCGGCGACGAAGGCTTTGCCGCCAGCGCCCTTGAGCACGAGCACGCGCACCGAGTCGTCGGCATCGACGTCGTCGCAGGTCTGATTGAGGCGTTCGTACATGCCCCAGGTCATTGCATTGCGCGCCTCGGGGCGGTTGAAGGTCAAGGTGACGATGGCGCCATCGCGCGTCACGATCACCGAGTTGTCGGCTGGCTGGTTGCTGTCCACTGGAGTGCCCGTCAATAGCTTTGCAATTCATCCTATCACCGGCTTGCGTGCGGCGTGCTGTGGTCGGCCGCATGTTCAGGTGTACGGCGGCGGCCTGTTCGACGGGGTGAAATCTGCGTGCCCGGAGCAGTGAAAACCCGCGTGGATCTGCCGTCGTGGCTAGGGGCAATACCAACTTGGCGGCCGGCTGTGCGCTGCTACATTGAGCCGCTGCGGCGGCCGTGCGGACGACCATTTGCCGTCTGGACCGGATTCCACGAGAGGGCTAACTCCATGAACACATTGCGATTGATTGCGGCTTCGGTGACGACTGCCGTGATGCTTGCGGGCGCATCAGGCAGCGCCTTCAGCCAGGCCAAGTACCCGACCAAGAACGTCGAGGTCGTCGTGCCCTTCGCCCCTGGCGGCGGCACCGACAACCTGATGCGCATGATCACCGGCATCATGGACGAGAACAAATGGTCGCCGGTGTCGATGAACGTCAACAACCGCGCTGGCGGCAGCGGCGCGATCGGCTTCAACTACCTGATCACGAAAAAGGGCGATTCGCACGTGATCGCCGGCGCCACGCCGATGATCGTCTCGGGCAAGCTGCAAGGCCGCCTGCCCGGCAACCACCGCGACGCAATCACGGTGCTGATGATCGTCGCCATCGACGAACTGATGCTGTCGGTGCGCACCGAGTCGCCGTACAAGACGGTTGAAGAGTTCATCGCCGCGGCGCGCGCCAAGCCCGGCGTGCTGACCCTGGGCGGCACCGGCATCCACAACGAAGACCACATCTTCACCCACTTGCTGGAGAAGGCGGCGAACATCAAGGTCAAGTACGTGCCCTTCAACTCCGGCGGTGAGGTGACGGCAGCGCTGATGGGCGGCCACATCGACGGCGGCGTCATGAACCCGAACGAGATCGTCGCCCAGGTCGAAGCCGGCAAGGCCAGGAACCTGGCGGTGGCGGCGCGCAAGCGCATGGTCGACGAGCCCGGTGTGCCGACCTTCGAGGAGAAAGGCTTCAAGTTCTTCTGGGAGCAGATGCGCGGTGTCGTCGGTCCGGCCGGCATGAGCCCTGAGGCGGTGGCCTGGTGGCAGGAGACGCTGAAGAAGGTGACTTCGACCAAGAAGTGGCAGGACGAGTACATCAAGCGCAACCAGCTGACGCCGACGCAGTGGGTCGGTGAAGAGGCCAACAAGTACCTCGACGGCATCACCTCCGACTACGAGAGCGCGCTGGCTGCGCTCGGCGGTCTGAAGAAATAAGCCGCAGATCCATTCATGCGCAGTGCTGACCGGATTGCCGGTGCGGCCTTGCTCGCCTTCGCGCTGGCGTTCAGCGTGGCGGCGCTCAAGAACCACACCTATTGGGGCGAGAACGGCCCGGGCCCGGCCTTCATGCCGTTCTGGCTCGGGCTGGTGATGGCGGTGCTGTCGGCCTTGCTGCTGATCGGCGCGCTGCGCTCGAAGGACCGGGGCGAGGCCTGGCTGCCCAGCGGCGACGGCTTGCGCCGGCTCGTGCTGGTGCTGGGCGCGACGGTGGCCTTCGTCGCCTTGCTGTCGGTGCTCGGCATGGCGCTGGGGACGGCGCTGTTCATCGGCGTGCTGATGCGCCGGCTCGAACGCCACCCCTGGCCGCTGACGCTGGCGGTGGCGCTCGGTGTCGCCGGTCTCAACTACCTGGTCTTCACGCTCTGGCTGCGGGTGCCATTCCCGGTCGGCGTGCTCGGCTTCTGACAGCACGCATCGATGGACTTCCTGGCCAACCTCTCGCTCGGCTTTTCGGTCGCGCTGACACCTTTCAATCTGATGATGGCGGTGGCCGGCGTGGTCGTCGGCATCCTCATCGGCGCGCTGCCCGGCGTCGGCCCGGCCTCGGGCGTGGCGCTGCTGCTGCCGCTGACCTTTGGCATGGACCCGACCTCCGGCATCATCATGCTGGCGGCGCTGTACGCCGGCTCGATGTACGGCGGCACCATCACCGCGGTGCTGATCAACACCCCCGGCGAGGCGGCCTCGGTGGTGACCTGTCTGGACGGCCATCAGATGGCCTTGCAGGGGCGCGCCGGGCCGGCGCTGGGCATTGCCGCCTTTGGCTCTTTCATCGCCGGCACCTTCGGTGTCGTGCTGCTGATGCTGGTGTCGCCGGCGCTGGCGAAATGGTCGCTGGCTTTCGGACCGCCAGAGACGTTCGCGCTGATGCTGCTCGGCCTGACGACGGTGACGCTGCTGACCGGCGAGAACGCCGTCAAGGGCTACATCAGCATGGTCGCCGGGCTGATGATCGCGATGGTCGGCTTCGACATCATCTCGGGTGACGCGCGCTACGCGCTGGGCATCCCGGAAATGATGGACGGCATCGACTTCCTGCCGGTGGCCATCGGCCTGTTCGGCCTGGGCGAGGTGCTGGCCGGCGCCGAGAGCGCCAAGAACAACGCCATCGTCAAAGGCCGCTATGGGCTGCGCGACGTGATGCCCAGCGCCATCGACTGGGTGCGCAGCCGCTGGGCCATCGTGCGCGGCACCGTGCTGGGCTTTTTCGTTGGCGTGCTGCCGGGCGCCGGGCCGACGATCGCGACCTTCCTTTCGTACACGCTGGAGAAGAAGGTCTCCAAGCACCCCGAGGAATTCGGCAAGGGCGCGGTCGAAGGCGTGGCCGGGCCCGAGGCGGCCAACAACGCCGCCGCCACCGGCGCCATGGTGCCGATGCTGACGCTGGGCATCCCCGGTTCGGCGACGACGGCGATCATGCTCGGCGGCCTGATGATGTGGGGGCTGCGCCCGGGCCCGCTGCTGTTCGAGAAGAACCCGGAGTTCGTCTGGGGCCTGATCGCGTCGCAGTACATCGCCAACGTCATGCTGCTGGTGCTGAGCACGGCCTTCATCCCGCTGTTCGTGCGTGCGCTGCGGGTGCCGTACACGATCCTGATGCCGATCATCATCATCTTCTGCATCACCGGCGCCTATTCGCTGAAGAACAGCGTCTGGGACGTCGGCCAGATGCTGATCTTCGGCGTGCTCGGCTACGCGATGAAGAAGCTCGGTTACTCGCCCGCGGCTTTGACGCTGGCGCTGGTGCTGGGGCCGCTGGCCGAACGCGCGCTGCGCCAGTCGCTGATCATCTCCGACGCCGGCATCGGCATCTTCTTCACGCGGCCGATCGCCGCCGTGCTGACGATCGCCGCGATCCTGGCCGTGATGGTGCCGGTGCTGCGCGGCCTGCGCGCCCTGGCGCGCCGGCGCGAGCAGGCCGCCTGAGGCTGCCGCCTCAGCGCGGCGCTGACCAGCCGCCGCCCAGCGCCTTGATCAGCGCCACGCCGGCGTCGAGCCGGGCCTGGCGCGCGCGCAGCCGCGCCAGTTCGGCGTCTTGCGCGCCGCGCTGGGCGTCCAGCACCTCGAGGTAGCCCGAGTAGCCGACCTCGTAGCGGCGTGTGGCGATGCGCAGCGCGTCCCGCGCCGCCGCCTGCTGGGCCGCGACCTGAGTTTCCTGGTCTGCGCTTTGTTCGACGCCGACGAGCGCGTCGGCCGCTTCGCGGAACGCCGTCTGCACGACGCCCTGGTAGCCGATCGCCGCCTGTTCGGCCTGTGCCCTGGCCTGGGCATTGCGCGCTTCGTTGCGGCCGCCATCGAACAGAGGCAGCAGCAGTGCCGGGCCGAAAGACCAGGCGCGGGCGCCGTTCTTGAGCAGATCGAGCAAGTCCGCGCTCTGGGCGCCGAAGCTGCCGGTCAGCGACAATGTGGGCAGCATCGCCGCGCGCGCCACCGCCACCTGGGCCCGCGCGGCGCGCAGGCGGGCTTCGGCCTGCTGCAC
>JAUYAJ010000070.1 GCA_030693565.1 Rubrivivax sp. | reverse complement strand
ATCGTCGCCCAGCGGCGGCGGGTTCACCGACAGCTGCAGCTGCACCTCGACCTGCGGGTACTGGCGCGCGAACTGCGAGATCAGCGGCGCGACATGGCTGCGCCCGAAGCCCAGCGTCGCGTTCACGCGCAACAGCCCGGTCGGGGTGGCGCGCGACACGCCCAGCAGTTCGGCCATCTGCTCGATCTCGGCCAGGATGCGCCGCGCATGGGCCAGGTAGATCTCGCCTTCGGGCGTCAGGCTCATGCGCCGCGTCGTGCGGTTCACGAGCGACATCGCGAGGCGCGACTCCATCAGCGCCAGCCGCTTGCTCACCGCCGGCGTCGTCACCCCGAGCTCGCGCGCCGCCGCGCTCAGGCTGCCGGCGGCGGCCAGCGTCGAGAAGAAGCCCAGGTCGGCGGGCTGGATGCCGGTGTTCATGCGCCGATCATCGTTGAATTCAGGTTAACAGCGCCTTCACCGCGGCGCTGCGCCGCAGCGCCGCCGGTTGCCTACAGTGGGGGCCGTTCCCTCACTGCCCGCACTGCTGCCATGAAGACATACCGCATCGCCACCATTCCCGGAGACGGCATCGGCAAAGAGGTCATCCCGGCCGGCCGCCAGGCGCTGGAGGCGCTGGCCGCGGCGCTTGGCACGATGCGCTTCGAGTTCGAGGACTTCGACTGGGGCGGCGATTACTACCGCCGCCACGGCCTGATGATGCCGGCGGAGGGCCTGGACGCGCTGCGCGGCAAAGACGCGATCCTGTTCGGCTCCGCCGGCGACCCGCACATTCCCGACCACATCACACTGTGGGGGCTGCGGCTGAAGATCTGCCAGGGCTTCGACCAGTACGCCAACGTGCGGCCCACGCGCATCCTGCCCGGCATCGACGCGCCGCTCAAGCGCTGCACGGCGGCCGACCTCGACTGGGTCATCGTGCGCGAGAACTCCGAGGGCGAATACGCCGGCGTCGGCGGCCGCGCCCACCAGGGCCACCCGATCGAGGTCGCGACCGACGTCTCGATCATGACGCGCGCCGGAGTTGAACGCATCATGCGCTACGCCTTCCGGCTTGCGCAGTCGCGGCCGCGCAAGCTGCTCACCGTGGTCACCAAGAGCAACGCCCAGCGCCATGCGATGGTGATGTGGGACGAGATCGCGCTGCAGATTGCGGCCGAGTTCCCCGACGTGCGCTGGGACAAGGAACTGGTCGACGCCTGCACCGCGCGCATGGTCAACCGGCCGGCCAGCCTGGACACGCTGGTGGCGACCAACCTGCATGCCGACATCCTGAGCGATCTGGCGGCGGCGCTGGCGGGCAGCCTGGGCATCGCTCCCACCGGCAACATCGACCCCGAGCGCCGCTACCCGTCGATGTTCGAACCCATCCACGGCTCGGCCTTCGACATCATGGGCCAGGGCCTGGCCAATCCGGTGGGCACCTTCTGGTCCTGCGTGATGCTGCTCGAACACCTGGGCGAGGGCGCCGCCGCGCAGCGCCTGATGCAAGCCATCGAACGCGTCACCGCCGACCCGGCGCTGCACACGCGCGACCTCGGCGGCCGCGCCGGCACCGCTGAGGTCACGCGCGCGCTGTGCCGCTTCATCGCCGAGCCGGTCGCAGGCTGATCACTGTTGAAAAGAAGTCAAAGCCGAGCCGCCACCGAGCAGCCCGCACTCCGAGCCCGCCGGCTTTGCCACGGGCGCCCACCCGCACCCTAGGAGACCTCCATGCTGACGCCTTCAATGAACCGCCGCCGCCTGCTCCAGGCCTGCGCACTCGCGCTCGGCGTCACTGCCAGCGCGGCCTTCGCCCAGGCTTTCCCGTCCAAGCCCGTCACGCTGGTGGTGCCGTTCCCGCCCGGCGGCACGACCGACGTCATCGCGCGCGCGCTGGCCGACCGGCTGGCGCTGGCGCTGGGCCAGCCGGTGATCGTCGAGAGCAAGCCGGGCGCTGGCGCCACGCTGGGCGCCGACCATGTCGCCAAGTCCAGGGCCGATGGCTACACGCTGCTCGTCGGCGCGGTGCACCACACCATCGCCACCAGCGTCTACAAGAAGCTGCCCTACGACTTCCAGAAAGACCTGGCGCCGGTGACCACGATTGCGATGGTGCCCAACGTGCTCGTCGTCAACGCCGCCTCGCCGGTGCGCAGCGTGGCCGACCTGGTGGCGCTGGCCAAGCCGCAGCCCGGCAAATTGAGCTATGGCTCGAACGGCAACGGCACGGCCCAGCACCTGATCGGCACCCAGTTCCAGAACAGCACCGGCGTGCAGCTGATCCACGTGCCCTACAAAGGCAGCGCGCCGCTGACCAGCGACCTGCTCGGCGGCCAGGTCACGATGTCTTTCGACACCGTGACGCCGGTGCTGCCGCACATCCGCGCCGGCAAGCTGCGCGCGCTGGCGGTGAGCACCGCCCAGCGCGCCTCCGTTTTGCCCGATGTGCCGACGCTCGAAGAGGCCGGGCTCAAGGGCTTCGCCATCGGCACCGGGTTCGGCGTGCTGGCGCCGGTGGCGACGCCGCGCGACGTGGTCGCCCGGCTCAACGCCGAGATGGTCAAGGTGATCCAGTCGCCCGAGTTCCGCAAGCGCATGGAAGAGATCGGCGCCGACCCGATCGGCAACACGCCCGAGCAGATGGCGCGTCAGATCAGCGAGGAAACCGACAAGTTCGCCCGGCTGGTGAAAGAGGCGAAGGTGTCGATCGAATAGCAGGCCTCGGTCGACACGCCGATGCGGTTGTCGAAGGTCGGCTGCGCAAGCACCAAAGTGCAGGGGCCGGAACTCGCGGCCATTGCGAGCCTGAATTCCATGGCTCGGGCGCCTGGGTTGACCGGCCACATCGGCGTCGCGGGCGACGGCGACGAACGCCCAGGCGCCCGCGGTCTAGCGGGCCTGATCCTTGATCGTCGGATCCAGAATCAGGACGTTGTTGGGCGCCGCCTGCGCCGGGTTCACGACCACGATGGAATAGGTGCTGAAGATCGTGGCGCCGACCTCGTCGTCGACGGAAACCGACGAGCCATCCGCAGCCAGCGTCCAGTTCGACAGGCGGCTGTCCGTGTCCGGCGTCACGACGACGATGCCGCAGCAGCTGTCGACGGTGACCATCCAGCTGTTCATCGGCACCAGAGGATGAACCAGATGCAGCCAGGGTGTGCTCTGGAATGACCAGCCGCTGGTGATGTCGATTTTGAACGTGATCGTTCCCGGGACGATCATCGATATCTTCTGGTTGACGTCAGGCGGGGCGCCCGAACCGGGCGGGCTGGTCCTGCCGTCGACCGAGGTGGCGATCGTCAGGAAGTAGGCTGAACTGCCGGCTGGGGGCGGATTGACGGTCACCGTCACGGTGATGTCGGGGTACTGCGCAGAGTTCTGGGACATGGAGGTGTTCCTGCAGTTGGGCCGGCCGGCATCACCCCGAGGACACAGCCAGCAAGTGGAGCGAACCAGCCGTGTCGGGGTGCTGGAATTCGGTGCTCTCCAGCCGTGTTGCCAGACGGCGGGCGCGGGCCATGTCGCCCAGGCGCGCGCTGGCCAGGGCGGCGCAGGCGGCAGCCGTGGGGTCGGGCGTCGGGTCTGCGTCGGATACCTGGGCCGCAGCGTGCTGCCAGTAGGGCTGGGCCTCGGCGCTGCGCGGGCCCCTGGCCAGGTGGTCGCCCAGCAGCAGGCCTGCCCGCGCGACGGTGGGGCGGCGGCTGGCTTGCGCACTGGCCTGGTCAAGGGCGTCGAACCATGCGCGCAGGTCGCTGATGGCGGCCTGTTGCAGGGCCGGCAAGGCCGTCTGCGCTTGCAGCACCAGGGCCTGCCCCAGCAGGTTGACGCGCCAGTTCGCCACGGCCTGGCTTTGCGCCAGCAGCCGGCGCAGGATGGCCATCGCGCTGGCAACCTGCTCGCGCGCGAGCGTCGGGTCGTGGGCTGCACTGCGCAGGGCGCTGGCCAGTCTCAGGTGTGCAGCGGCCAACTCCTGCTGCCACAGCGTGTTGGCGGGGTCGGAGCGGCTCAGCGGCTCCAGGATGGCGAGCGCAGCGCGCGCGCTGTCCTGGGCCGCGCCAGCGTGGCCGCGGTCCAGCTCCAGCCTGGCAATCTCGGCGTGCGATGAGCCCACTTCGCGCTGGACCTGCCGGTCCGTGGTCGGCAATGCCTCGGGCTGCAGCAGCGCGATGCGTGCCTGCAGGCTGGTGATGGCCCGCCCAATGAAGCCCAGGCGCTCGTCGGTGCGGGCCAACCAGCTCATGGTGTTGCCCAGCTCGCCGACCAGCTCGGGTTTGACGGCCACCAACTCGCGCAGCCGTTCTTGCGCCGCCAGCATCGCCTGGCGGGCTTCGGGCAGGCGGTTGGCATCGAAGAGCACCGTCCCCAGGTTCTGCAGGGCGTAGGCCTGTTCGGCCTGCCAGGCTGGCTTGTGCGAGTCGATTTCGAGCAGCCGTTCAGCCAGCGCCTGGTAGCGCAAGAACGCTGTTTCGGCCTCGGCCAGACGGCCCTGGCGCCAGGCGATGTAGCCGACCCAGAACACGCTTTGCGCATGGTCGAAAACACGCTGCCCGTCGCCGGGCGCCTGGGCCAGCAGTCGGGCGGTGCTGCGCTCGGCCTGGCCGAAGACGCGGATGGCCTCGTCGAGCTTGCCGCGCAGCTCGGCGATCTCGCCGATCAGGTGCAGCGCGCGCGAACGCCGGCCCAGCGATTCGGCGTCGAGGCGGGTTTCGTTCTGCGCGGCGTAGTAGGCGATGGCGCGGGTGCCGACCGCGTCGAGCACGTCGAGCCGGCCCACCGGCTGCAGCCGCTGGCGCAGGTCACCGAGCATGAACTCGATCAGGCCCTC
>JAUYAJ010000077.1 GCA_030693565.1 Rubrivivax sp. | reverse complement strand
TGTCAGGCGCTCGACGGTGGCTTCGACGCGGCCGTCGGCGTAAAGGCTGGACTCGAGGAAGTAGTTGTCGAAGCGCACGCCGAAGGCCTGCAGGTCGAGGTCTTGCTCGTGGCGCAGGTAGGCGACGGCGAACTGGCGGATGCCGTCGAGGTCGTTCAGGTCGGCCGACGCGGTGAACTCGCGGTCGTCGGCGCGCACCGTGGCCTTGGCGGCGAAATCGGCGGCGATGTCGGCGATGTAGTCGCCGTTGTAGGCTTGTTCGGGCCAGTCGGCGTCGCCAGGCTGAAGCCCGCGCAGGCGCGCCTGGGTCGACGTCGCCAAGGTCGCGATCTGCACCCCGGCGTCGTTGTAATAGAACTCGCGCGTGACCTGCCAGCCCTGGGTCTCGAACAGCCGGCACAGCGAATCACCCAGCGCCGCCTGGCGGCCATGGCCAACGTGCAGCGGCCCGGTCGGGTTGGCGGAAACGAACTCCACCATCACCCGCCCGTCATGGGCGGGCTGGCGGCCGAAGCCGTCTGCCGCGGCCAGCACCTCGGCCACCACGGCTTGTTTGGCCGCCGCTTGCAGGCGCAGGTTGATGAAGCCCGGGCCGGCGATCTCCAGCGCCTGCACCCAGCGCTGCACCGCGCCCTGGCGCTGCAAGGCCTCGACCAGAGCTTGGGCGATCTCGCGCGGGTTCTTCTTCAGGCTGCGCGCCAGCGGCATCGCTGCCGTGACGGCGAGGTCGCCATGGGCGGCCTGCTTGGGGGATTCGAAGGCGGCGGGCGGAGCGGCCTGGCCCGCCAGTTCGGCGAGCGCAGCGGCCAACGCCTGCTGCAGCTCGTGCTTGGCTTGGATCATGGGCGGATTCTACGTTTCGGGTGCGCCAGCGGCCGGCGCGCCGGCGGCGGCACAAATGCCGGGTCTTCGGCGGCTTGTTCGAGCCGCTGCGCCGGGCGCGCCGGCCCCACCATCGGGCGTTGACGCCTGCGCGCCCGCCCACCTCATGTCAGCCCAGCCCGAGCTCCGCCCCGCCCTGCCGTCCACCGGCGGCCCTTCCGAACTGCCAGCGCAGATCGGCAAGTACCGCGTGCGCGCCAAGCTCGGCGAAGGCGCGACCAGCGAAGTCTTCCTGGCGCGCGATGATTTCCGTGGCCAGGACGTGGCGATCAAGCGCGTGCGCGCCAGCTTGCTGACCGACAGCCGCGAGAGCCATTTCCAGCAGCGCTTCTTCGCTGCCGAGGCGGCCCTGGTCGGCCGCTTGCAGCATCCCAACGTGGTGCAGATCTTCGACGCCGTGGTCGAGGAGCACGCGTCCTTCCTGGTGATGGAGTACGTGCCTGGCGCGACCTTGCGGCGCTTTTGCCGTGCCGACGCCTTGCTGCCGCTGGAGCAGATCGTCGAGATCGGCTTCAAATGCGCGATGGCGCTGAGCTATGTCTTCCGCCAGGGCCTGATCCACCGCGACGTCAAGCCGGCCAACTTGCTGGCGGTGCTCGACGGCGACCAGGTCGTCGACGTCAAGATCACCGACTTCGGCAGCGTCTTCAACTTCGCTTCCGACCGCACCCAGGTGTTCCGGGTCGGCTCGCTGGCCTATATGTCGCCCGAGCAGCTCGATGGCGACGTGCTCGACAGCCGCGCTGACATCTATTCGCTGGCCGCCGTGCTGTACCACTTGATCGCCGGCCGGCCGCCTTTCGACGCCACCCAGCAGGCGGCGATCATGAGCCAGATCTACGAGGCGACACCGCCGCCGCTGCAAGGCGTGCGCGAAGGCGTGTCGCCGGCGCTCGAGGCGCTGGTGCTGCGCGGCCTGGCCAAGCAGCGCGACGACCGCCACGCCAGCTGGGACGAATTTGCCGAGGCCTTGTCGGCGCTGATCGCGAACCACGATGTGCCGCGCGGGCCGCTGCAAGGCGTGCTCGACTCCGAACGCTTCGGCCTGCTGCGTTCGCTGCCCTTCTTCGCCGGTTTCGGCGACGTCGAACTGTGGGAAGTTGTGCACCGTGCCAAGTGGCGCCGCTACCCCTACGGCCATGCGCTGTACCGCAAAGGCGACGAAGGCTGCAGCTTTCACATCATCGCCAGCGGCGCGATCGACGTCTTTCGCGACGGCCAGCGTGTCGCCCAGCTCGGCGCCGGCACCTCGGTCGGCGAGATGGCCTATCTGGCGCCCAGCCCCGACCTGGGCACCCACAGCGCCGACGTGCTGGTGGCCGAACAGGCGACGACGATTTCGTTCACGCCGGAAACCCTGGGCCAGCTGTCGATCGGCACCCGCCACCTGTTCGACGCCGCCTTCATCCGCGTGCTGGTGCGCCGGCTGCATGCCGCGCACGAGGCGCTGGCGCACCCGCGCCGCGTGCTCTGAGCGCCCGGCCGGGCGCCGGCTTGCGCTGCACCCGCTGGCTTGCCGGCGCCGCCGTGGCCATGCTCCAATCGCGGCGCGCATGTGCGCTGACGACCCCCGGAGAACCATGAAGCGACTGACTGCCGTGCTGCTGCTGACCGCCGCCGCCTTTGCCCCCTCGGCCTTCGCCGCCACCGCCACCTGTGACGCTCAGGCCAGCGAGAAGAAACTCGCCGGCGCGGCCAAGACCAGCTTTCTGAAGAAGTGCGAGACCGACGCCGCCGCGGCCGATCCGGCCAAGGTCTGCGAAGCCCAGGCTGCCGAGAAGAAGCTCGCCGGCGCGGCCAAGAACAGCTTCGTCAAGAAGTGCACCACCGACGCTGGCGGCAAGTCCTGATTGGCGGCCGGGCCAAGCGCCGCCCACACTCCTAGCCCGATCGGCGCGGCCAGAAGGCCGGGTCGGCGAAGCTGTGCTTGATGAAGTCGATCCACAGCCGCACCCGCAGCGGCAGGTGTTTGCGCTGGGGAAAAACGGCGTAGATGCCGTTGGGGGGCGCGGCAAACTCGTCGAGCACCACTTGCAGCGTGCCGTTGGCGACCTCGGCCTCGACCTCCCACGTGCTGCGCCAGGCGATGCCCAGGCCTTGCAGGCACCAGTCGTGCAAGACCTGGCCGTCGTTGCAGTCGATTTGCGCGCCGGGCCGCAGGTGGGTCAGCGCGCCGTCGACCTGGAAGGCCCAGCCGCGCGGCTGGCTGGCGTCCGAGCTCAGCGTCAGGCAGGCATGGCGGGCCAGCTCGGCGGGCGTGGCCGGCACGCCGGCGCGCTGTAGATAGGCCGGCGCGGCCACGCACAGGCGCCGGTTGTCGGCCAGGCGCACGCTGACCAGGCCCGAATCGGGCAGGTCGCCCACCCGCACCGCGCAGTCCATGCCTTCGTTGACGAGGTCGACGACGCGGTCGCTGAGGTTCAGCGACAAGCTGACGTCGGGGTGCTGGGCGATGAAGCGCGGCACCAGCGGTGCGACATGGCGGCGGCCGAAACCGGCCGGCGCGGTGATGCGCAGATGGCCGCTGGCCTTGACGCCGCCGGCGCTGACGCTGGCTTCGGCGTTGGCCAGGTCGGCCAGCACGCGCTGGCAGTCTTCCAGAAAGGCGCTGCCTTCGTGGGTCAGCGTGACGCGGCGCGTCGTGCGCAGCAACAGCTTCACACCCAGCCGCTCCTCCAGCGCGTCAATGCGCCGCCCGATCACCGCCGGCGCCACGTCCTCAGCGCGGGCGGCGGCCGTCAGGCTGCCTTTGGCGGCCACGGCGGCGAAGGATTCGATCTGCTTGAGCCGGTCCATGAGACAGAACTATGCACTAAATCAGCATGAATCATGGCTGATCGCGGTGCTTAATGCCGGGCCGGATATCGAATAGATTCTCGGCATGGACATTCACCCGCCTCGCGCCGTGCTGTTCGACGCCTATGGCACGCTGTTCGACGTTTACAGCGTCGGCCTGCTGGCCGAGCAGTTGTTTCCCGGCCACGGCGACAAGCTGGCCCAGCTGTGGCGCGACAAGCAGATCGACTACACCCGGCTGCTGTCGATGAGCGGGCGTTACCGGCCGTTCTGGGACGTCACGCGCGCCGGGCTGCGTTTTGCCGCCAGCAAGCTGGCGCTGGCACTCGACAGTGGCGCTGAAGAGCGGCTAATGAACCAGTACCGCCACCTCAGCGCCTACCCCGAGAACCGCGACGTGCTCAGCGAGCTGAAACGCCGCGGCGTGCCGGCCGGCATCCTGTCCAACGGCGACCCCGAGATGCTTGCGGTGGCGGTGAAAAGCGCCGGCCTGTCGGACCTGCTGTCGCCGCTGCTGTCGGTGCACGGCGAGCAGCGCTACAAGCCCGACCCCGCCACCTATGCGCTGGGGCCGGCCGCGCTGGGCCTGCCGGCGCGCGAGATCCTGTTCGTTTCCAGCAATGGCTGGGATGCCATCGGCGCGACCTGGTACGGTTACACCACCTTGTGGGTGAACCGCGCCGGCGCGCCGCTGGAAGCGCTCGGCACCGAGCCCACACGCACCGGCAGCGGCCTGCGCGAGGTGCTCGACTTCTTCCCCTCCTGACTCCTTTCTGACTTCATCGGACCCCCTCTGCCATGACCGCACGCACCCCCGCCCACCGCCTGCAAGTTGCCACCGTGCTGCACCAGTTCATCGAACAGCGTGTGCTGCCCGGCACCGGCGTCGACGCCGCCACGTTCTGGAAAGGCTTCGACGCCATCGTCCACGACCTGGCGCCGAAGAATGCCGCCTTGCTGGCCGAGCGCGAGCGCCTGCAGACCGAGCTCGACGCCTGGCACCGCGCCCACCCGGGCCCGATTCGCGCCATGGCCGGCTACCGCAAGTTCCTGCACAAGATCGGCTACCTGGTGCCAGTCCCGGCGCAGGTGAAGACGACGACGAAGAACGTCGACGCCGAACTCGCCTTGCAGGCCGGCCCGCAGTTGGTGGTGCCGATCACCAACGCGCGCTATGCGCTCAACGCCGCCAACGCGCGTTGGGGCTCGCTGTACGACGCCCTTTACGGCACCGACGCCTTGCCCGAGAGCGGCGGCGCCGAACGCGGCCGCGGCTACAACCCGCTGCGCGGCGCCCAGGTCATCGCCTACGCACGCCATGTGCTCGACCGCACCGCGCCGCTCAAGCAGGGCTCGCACGTCGACTCGACCGCCTACCGCGTCGACGCCGGCGCGCTGCAGGTGACGCTCAAGGACGGCCGCAGCGTCGGGCTGAAGAAGCCGGCGCAGTTCGTCGGCTACCAGGGCGACGCCGCGGCTCCGTCGTCGGTGCTGTTGCTGAACCACGGCCTGCACCTGGACATCCGCATCGACCGCAGCACGCTGATCGGCGCCAGCGACCCGGCCGGCGTCAGCGACCTGGTGCTCGAGGCCGCGCTGTCGACCATCCTCGACCTCGAGGACTCGGTGGCCGTGGTCGACGCCGAAGACAAGGTCCAGGCCTACGGCAACTGGCTCGGCATCCTGCAGGGCACGCTTACCGAACAGGTGACGAAGGGCAGCAGCAGCTTCACGCGCACGCTCAACCCCGACCGCGTTTACACCGGGCCGGCCGGTCAGGCGGTGACGCTGCACGGCCGCTCGCTGCTGTTCATCCGCAACGTCGGCCACCTGATGAACAACCCGGCGGTGCTGTGGGGCGACGGCCAGGAGATCCCCGAAGGCATCCTCGACGCCGTCGTCACGACGGCGATCGCGGTCCATGACATCCGGCGCAGCCAGGGTGCGCTGCGCAACAGCCGGCGTGGCTCGGTCTACATCGTCAAGCCCAAGATGCACGGCCCGGCCGAGGTGGCTTTCGCGGCCGAGCTGTTCGGGCGCGTCGAGCAGCTGCTCGGCCTGCCGGCCAGCACCGTCAAGCTGGGCATCATGGACGAAGAGCGGCGCACCAGCGTCAACCTGAAAGCCTGCATCGCCGCCGCCGCCAGCCGCGTGGCTTTCATCAACACCGGTTTCCTCGACCGCACCGGCGACGAGATGCACACCGCGATGCACGCCGGGCCGATGATGCGCAAGGGCGACATGAAGGCCAGCGCCTGGATCCAGGCCTACGAGCGCAGCAACGTGCTCGTCGGCCTGCAATGCGGGCTGCGCGGCAAGGCGCAGATCGGCAAAGGCATGTGGGCCATGCCCGACCTGATGGCCGCGATGCTGCAGCAAAAGATCGGCCATCCCAAGGCCGGCGCCAACACAGCCTGGGTCCCCTCGCCAACCGCCGCGGCGCTCCACGCCCTGCACTATCATCAGGTGGACGTCGCCGCCCTGCAGGCCTCGATGGACTCAACCGAGCCCACGGGTCTTGAAGATCTGCTGACCCTGCCGCTGGCCAAGTCCAACTGGAACGCCGGCGACATCGCTCAGGAGCTGGACAACAACGTACAGGGCATCCTCGGCTACGTGGTCCGCTGGATCGACCACGGGGTCGGCTGCTCAAAGGTGCCGGACATCCACGACGTCGGGCTGATGGAAGACCGGGCGACCCTGCGGATATCCAGCCAGCACATCGCCAACTGGTTGCATCACGGCATCTGCACCGAAGCCCAGGTGCGCGAGACCTTCGCCCGCATGGCCAAGGTGGTCGACGGTCAGAACGCCGGGGACGCACTCTACCAACCGATGAGCCTCGATCTCGACGCCAGCGTCGCCTATCAGGCCGCCCTCGAACTGGTGTTCGAAGGCCGGGTCCAGCCCAACGGCTATACCGAGCACATCCTCACCCGCCGTCGTCGGGAGCGGAAGGCGCAGGCCGCCGGCTGACCTAAGGTTGAAAACTTATCGAGTACAGCCAGGGGTCCCGCGACCCGCGGCCGCATTTGAGTTAGGTGGGCCTTAACGGCGACATGGCACCGTTCTTTCAGCGAACGGAGTTTTCTATGTCGCCCGAGGAAATCGCCGATATCACCACCGTCCTGCGGGAACGGCATCGCACAACGCGGGCACGTATCGTTGCG
>JAUYAJ010000029.1 GCA_030693565.1 Rubrivivax sp. | reverse complement strand
GTCATGGCCCGCAACGAACAGCCGTTCATCATCAAGAAGGTCAAGAAGGCCGCACACGCACATCACGGCGGCGCCTGGAAGATCGCCTACGCCGACTTCGTGACGGCGATGATGGCCTTCTTCCTGCTGATGTGGTTGCTGGGCTCGACCACCGAAGGTGACAAGAAGGGCATCGCCGACTACTTCCAGTCGCCGCTCAAGGTGGCCATGGCGGGGGGCTCGGGCTCGGGTGATTCGTCACACGTGGTCAAGGGCGGTGGCAAGGACCTCACGCGCACCACCGGCCAGGTCACCAGCGGCGACGTCGAGGCCCAGCGCCGCACCTTCAACCTGCGTGCGCTCAAGGCCGAACAAATCCGCGCCGAGGTCGCGCGCCTTGAGGCATTGCGCAAGAAGGTCGAGGACAAGCTGGACGGCAACGCCATGCTGGCGGCGCTGCGCTCGCAGATCCGCCTGGACATGACACGCGACGGCTTGCGCATCCAGATCGTCGACGAAGCCAACCGGCCGATGTTCACCAGCGGCAGCGCCATCGTCCAGCCCTATATGCGCGAGCTGCTGCGCGAGCTCGGCGCCGTGCTCGGCGAAGTGCCCAACCGTTTGACGCTTGAAGGGCACACCGACTCGCTGCCTTTCAGCGCCGGCGAGCGCGGCTACAGCAACTGGGAGTTGTCGGCCGACCGTGCCAATGCCTCGCGGCGCGAGCTGGTGCTTGGCGGCTTGCCCGACGACCGCACCTTGCGCGTCCAGGGCCTGGCCGCCAGTTCGCCCTTCGACCGCCAGGCGCCCCAGGCGCCGTCGAACCGACGCATCAGCATCATCGTCATGAACCGCGAGGCCGAAGACCGCTTCTTCCGCACCGCGCCCGACACCGTCGAAGCTGCCGAGGCGTCCGAGCCTGCCGGGCAGGCGTCGATCGCCCCCAACTTTGCCCCTGCACCGGCCGCTCGCGCAGCCGATTCAATTTCCCCACCCCGCGGCCGATAAGACTGCAACCTGCCCACACGAGGTTTCGCCCATGAGCAACCACACCGAGATGAAGTTTTTAGTCGTCGATGACTTCTCGACAATGAGGCGCATCGTGCGCGGCCTGCTCAAGGAGATGGGCTGCAACAACGCCGACGAGGCCGAAGACGGCGCTGTCGCGCTGGGCATGCTGAAGGTGAACAAGTACGACTTCGTCGTCTCGGACATCAACATGCCCAACATGAACGGCTTCGACCTGCTCAAGGCCATCAAGGCCGACGAGTCGCTGCGCCACATCCCGGTGCTGATGGTCACCGCCGAAGCGCGCAAGGAAGACATCGTCCTGGCTGCGCAAAGCGGTGCGGCGGGCTACATCGTCAAGCCCTTCACGAAGGCGACGCTGGAAGAAAAAGTCCAGAAGATCCTGCAGAAACTGGCCGCAACGGCCTGACGAGGATCGACATCATGAAAATGGAAGACATTTCAACCCTGAAGCCCGCCGAGTCACTGCTGGTGGCGCCCGAGGTGTTCCAGCAGCTCGGCAGCATCACGCGCGTGCTTCACGACACGATGCAGCAACTGGGCGTCATGCCCAAGCTGCAAAGCGCCGCCGAGGGCTTGCCCGACGCCCGCAGTCGCCTGAGCTACATCGCCAGCAAGACCGCTGACGCCGCCAACAAGGTGCTGAACTCGGTCGACCGCGCCAAGGTCGACCATGCGCACATCGCCGAGTCGACGCGCGAGATGGCGCGCGCCATCCTGGCCGACCCGGTCAAGGCTGTGGCCAGCGGCGCGCTGATGAACTTCGTCCAGGACGTCGAGCAGTCGACGGCCCGCATCGACGCCCACCTGACCGACATCATGATGGCGCAGGACTTCCACGACCTCACCGGCCAGGTGGTGGCCAAGGTCGTCGCGCTGGCCAACGAGCTCGAGGACAGCCTGGTCAAGCTGCTGGTGTCGGTGGTGCCGCCCGAGCAGCGCGAGAAGGTCGATTCGAGCGTGCTCAACGGCCCGGTCGTCAACCCCGAAGGGCGCGCCGACGTCGTCTCCAACCAGGGCGAAGTCGACGACTTGCTCGCCAGCCTGGGCTTCTGACTCCGGGCTTGACGCGGACGGCGCGACGCCGTCCGCGCTGACGCGCTGAACACGGCGCACTTTCCCCCGCTTATCCGGTTCAAGTTCGGCCGTCTTGCCGGCACCATGGCGAAGCTCCTTTTCGAGCTTCACAGACCATGGCCGAACAAGCTCAAGACCGCCAGTTACCGGCCACCGAACGCAAGATCCAGAAGTCGCGCGGCGACGGCCAGGTGGCGCGTTCGCGTGACCTGGGCCATCTGGCCGCGCTTGGCGGTGGGGCTGCGCTGCTGGCTGCCTTCGCGCCAGAGATCAGCCGCTGGCTCAGCAATCGCCTGGCCGAGGGCCTGCGCTTCGACCGCAACACGCTGGCCAGCACGGCCACGATGACCGAGCGCCTGTCCGGCGCCGGCGACGAGCTGATGCTGGCGGTGCTGCCGCTGGGCGCCGCGATGGTCTTTCTGGCGCTGGCCGCGGGCGTGCTCGCCGGCGGCTGGAACTTCACCTTCAAGCCGCTCGAGCCCAAATTCGAGAAGCTCGACCCGCTGGCCGGGCTGGGCCGCATGGTGTCAGGTCAGCAGGTCGGGGTGATGCTCAAGGCCTGCCTGTTGGCATTGGTGCTGGGCACGCTGGGCGGCGTCTACCTGAAGATGCAGCTGTCACAGTTCGCTGGCTTGATGGCGCTGCCGCTGCCGGCCGCGCTGTCGCACGCCGGCGGCCTGCTGTGGACCGGGTTTGCCTTGCTGCTGGTGTCGCTGGCGCTGTTCGCCCTTGTCGACGTGCCGTTGCAACGCCAGTTGCTGCTGCGCCGGCTGCGCATGAGCCACCAAGAGGTGAAGAAGGAAAACAAGGACATCGAAGGCAACGCCGAGGTCAAGGCGCGGGTGCGCCAGCGCATGCGCGAGATGGCCAACCGGCGCATGCTGGCTGCGGTGCCGCACGCCGACCTGGTGGTGATGAATCCGACCCACTTCGCCGTTGCGCTCAAGTACGACGAGGCCACGATGGGCGCGCCGCGCGTTGTCGCCAAGGGGGCCGACCTGATGGCATTTCGCATTCGCGACGCCGCCAAGGGGGCCAAGGTGCCGGTGCTGCAGGCGCCGCCGCTGGCGCGCGCGCTCTACGCCCATGCCGAGATCGACCGCGAGATTCCGGCCGCGCTGTTCGGCGCCGTCGCTCAGGTGCTGGCCTGGGTCTACCAGCTGCGCGCCGCGGTGGCCGCCGGCCGCACGGTCGAGGCTGCCTTGCCCGAGCTCAACGTACCCGCCGAACTCGACCCCGGACCCAGCGCCGCCGTGCGCGAGGAGCCTGAACAGTGAACACCTTGATGGCCAGGCTCAACGGGGCGCTCGGTCCGCAGGGCAGCGCGCTCAAGGCGCTGACGCTGCCGACCTTCGTCGTCCTGATGCTGGCGATGATGGTGCTGCCGCTGCCGCCCTTCATGCTCGACCTGCTGTTCACCTTCAACATCGCGATGGCGCTGATGGTGATGATGATCGCCTCGCAGATGGTCAAGCCGCTGGACTTCGCCGCCTTGCCCACCGTGCTGCTGGTCACGACCTTGATGCGCTTGTCGCTCAACGTGGCTTCGACCCGGGTCGTGCTGATGGAAGGCCACACCGGCCCCGGCGCCGCCGGCAAGGTGATCGAGTCCTTCGGCCACTTCCTGATCGGCGGCAACTTCGCCGTCGGCTTGATCATCTTCGCCATCCTGGTGGTGATCAACTTCGTCGTCGTCACCAAGGGTGCCGAGCGCATCGCCGAGGTCGGCGCGCGCTTCACGCTGGACGCGATGCCGGGCAAGCAGATGGCGATCGACGCCGAACTCAACGCCGGCATGATCGACGAGAAGGAAGCGCGCAAGCGGCGCGCCGAAGTCGGCGAGGAGGCGGACTTCTTCGGCTCCATGGACGGTGCCAGCAAGTTCGTCCGCGGCGACGCCGTCGCCGGCCTGCTGATCCTGTTCATCACCATCATCGGCGGCTTCATCATCGGCATGTCGATGCATGGCCTGGACGCCGGCCAGGCGGCGCAGAGTTATGTGTTGCTGGCCGTGGGCGACGCGCTGGTGGCGCAGATCCCGGCGCTGCTGATCTCGGTGGCCTCGGCGATCGTGATCTCGCGCGTCGGCAAGGACGAGGACATCGGCACCCAGATCGGCGGCCAGATGTTCGACTCACCCAAGTCGCTGGCCATCACTGCCGTCATCGTCGGCTCGCTCGGCCTCGTGCCGGGCATGCCCAATGTCGTCTTCCTGCTGATCGCCGGCTCTCTGGGCGCGCTGTCGTGGTCGTTGATGCGGCGCAAGCAGATCGAAGCGGCGCGTCCGAAGGCGGCGGCCGGTGAGGGCGGCGAAACGCCGGTGGCCAACGCCGAAGCGAGCTGGGACGACCTGACCCCTGTCGACACCCTGGGCCTGGAGGTCGGTTACCGGCTGATCGCGCTCGTCGACAAGGCGCGGCAAGGCGACTTGCTGGCGCGCATCAAGGGCGTGCGCAAGAAGTTCGCCCAGGACGTCGGCTTCCTGCCGCCGCCGGTGCACATCCGCGACAACCTCGACCTCAAGCCCAGCGTCTACCGGGTCACCTTGCGCGGCGCGGTGATCGGCGACGGTGAGGCCATGCCGGGCCTGTTCCTGGCCATCAACCCGGGTGGTGCGACCCAGCTGCTGCCGGGCACCAAGACCGTCGATCCCGCTTTCGGGCTGCCCGCTGTCTGGATCGAGGACAGACACCGGGAAATGGCCCAAATGGCCGGGTTTACGGTTGTTGATTGCGCGACCGTCGTCGCCACCCATCTTTCACACTTGATGCAAGTGAATGCGGCCAAGTTGCTCGGCCGCGTCGAGACCCAGCAGCTTGTCGAACATGTCACGAAGCTGGCGCCCAAACTGATCGAAGACGTGGTTCCCAAGATGGTCGGTATCGCCCCGCTGCAGAAGGTGTTGCAGCTGTTGTTGGAAGAAGGCGTGCACATCCGCGACATGCGCTCGATCGTCGACTGCCTGGCCGAGCACGCCGCCACCGTCACCGATCCGGCCGAGCTGGCGCGGCGCATCCGCACCCACATGGCGCCGTCGATCGTGCAGCAGATCTACGGCCCGGTGCGTGAACTCGACGTCATCGCGCTCGAACCCGAACTCGA
>JAUYAJ010000076.1 GCA_030693565.1 Rubrivivax sp. | reverse complement strand
TGCGCCGCTCATGGAGTTGCTCCAGTGTCTGCTTCCTTGCGTTTTCTTTTTCCATGAACTTCTGATCAAAAAGCTCACGTAAAGTTCATACTTTCTTGGACCTTATCTATAAGGCGCCGTTCGCGTAGTTGATGTGGCTTTGTGTGTCGGTCGTCGACATCAGCGTCACGCCGTCCGGGACCTTGTACTCGCGCTGGGTGATCGGGAGATTGGCTCGCATCGTCGTTGTCCTTGTTGTTGACAGGGGCGGGCAGCAGACACCGGGGACCTTGGCGCCACTCTGGGCAGCGGCGAAACATGATCGAATGCTGACAACCCGGCAAGAATGATCGACGTATTACGAAATGTCAATGTGGGCGATGAACGGTCCTTTCGGGGGCCAGTTCCATCGATTGCCGGGGTCCGGTTCTGACCGGGTGGCCGGCCAGGCCGGGTCAGCGCAGCACGCGCTCGCGCAACGTGTAGACAACGCGCGCCAGCTCGGCGCGGACGAGCACCGCGGTCTGCTCGACCTGCGACCGCGGGCCGCCCAGCGCCGCTGCGAAGGCTGCGCACAGCGCAGCGAAGTGGCTGGCGCCGATTGCACGTCCGGCATCGGCCAGCCGACCCGCGGCGCCTGCCGCAGCGGCGAAGTCGCCGCCGTAGGTGCAGGTGAGCATCTGGCGCAGCAGTTGGGTGCCCTGCTGTTCCATCGCCAGCGCGACCCCGGTCGCGACCTGGCTGCCGCTGCCGCCGCTGCGCGCCAGCAAGTCGTCCAGACGCTCGGCAATGTCATCCTGGTCCACGGTGTAGCGGCTGCGGTAGTGATCGGCACGCAGCGCGACAACGCTGCTCAGCGCAGCGCGCAGTTCACCGGCAGTCACCGGCTTGCCCAGGTGGGCGGCAAAGCCCGATGCGATCGTGTGCGCCCGGTCGTCATCGGTGACGCTGCCGGTGATCGCGATCACCGGTAGGTTCGGTGCGCGGCGCGAATGTTCATGCGAGCGGATCAGCGCCAGCACCTCGTAGCCGTCCAGGGGCGGCATCATGAGGTCGAGGCTGACGACGTCGACGCCGGCGTTCAATGCCAGCGCAACAGCGGACTCGGGCTCGGTGCACAGGTCGACGCGGAAACCCAAGGCAGTGAAGAGCGATCCGATTGCGCGTGCCGAAGCAGCGTCGTCGTCGACGATGACGGTACGCAAATCCATGTCTATATTATGGTTAATCGGACATCCCGCAGCAAGCCCTTCCGGCCACCGGAATCGGGGGTCGACTCCACGAGAGCGGTGAGAGCGCCCCCAGGCCGACGACATACGTCGTCCGCCCCCCGAGGGGGATGAGGAAGCTTCGGGCGGCCGTGCGTTTCCTCATGAGCGCAGCGTTTGTCGATGCCCATGAGAGTGGCAAGGTGAGCGTCGCCGCTAGACTCGATGTCGGGAGTGACATGACATATGGCAAGCACAAAGAGCGGAAACGCCGGTGCCGGCAACGGCAAATCCAATGGTCACGGGCCATTGGAAGGTTTGTACGGCAGCCCGGAGTTCCTGATCCGGCGCGCGCACCAGATTGCCACCGCGGTGTTCACCGAGACCTGCGCCGATCTTGATCTGACGCCGTCGCAATATTCGGCGCTGTTCGCGTTGCGTGAGCGTTCGCCGATCGGGCAGAACGAACTCGGCCGGCTGATCGCGCTCGACCGCTCGACGACCTCGGTCGTCGTCAAGATCCTGCGCGAGCGCGCGCTGGTCGTCGCGTCGAGCGATGCGTCTGACCGGCGCAAGTCGTTCCTCGAGCTGACCAACGCAGGCCGATTGCTGCTCGCGCGCGCCGAGCGGCGCAATCTGCAGTCGAGCCAGCAACTGATGTCGGTTTTCGACACGAAACAGGCGACGGTGTTTCTGGAACTGCTCGACTGCCTGGCCAACTCGGTCGAACACAAGCCGGGTCCGCGCCACAGCGCCTGACCGGTCCGGCTGCGCCGGCACTCACATGCCTTTGAACAGCCCGGCGTAGCTGCGGCTGACTTCTAGCTTCTCGGGGTGGCCTTTGACGCTGACGATCTGGCGGCCGCGGTAGTCGCGGCTGACGCCGGCGATGGCGTTGACGTTGACGAGCGCGCTGCGGTGGATCTGCCAGAAGCGCTGCGGGTCGAGTTCGTCGACCAGTTCCTTGATCGGCTTGCGGATCAAGGCCTCGACCTGGGCCGTCTGCACCCGGGTGTACTTCTCGTCGCTGATGAAGAACAGCACTTCGTCGACGGCAATCATCTGGATGTTGCCGCCCACGGTGGCCTGGATCCACTTCAGATGGGTGGGCAGCGCCGCCGGATTGAGCCGCGCCGACAGCTGGTGCAGCAACTGCTGCAGCGGCGCCGGCGCCAGGCTGTCGTCGCCGGCGCGGCGCGCCGCCAGCCGCTTGCGGATGCGCTCGGCGGTGAGTTGCAGCCGCTCGCGCTCGGCCGGCTTGAGCACGTAGTCGACCGCGCCTTGCTCGAAGGCTTCGACGGCGTACTGGTCGTAGGCGGTGATGAAGACGATCTCGGGCGGCAAGGCGTCGTCGTCGTCGCCTTCAGCGGGCTCCAGCTGGGCGATGCGGCGCGCCGCGTCGACGCCGGTCAGCCCGGGCATGCGGATGTCGAGGAAGACGATGTCGGGCCGGTGCTCCTGCACCAGCGCCACCGCCTCGAGGCCGTTCTTCGCCTCGGCCACCACTTGCAGCTCGGGCCAGACCTCGGCCAGGCGGGCGCGCAGCTGGTCGCGCATCAGGCGCTCGTCGTCGGCGATGACGGCGCGCGGGTTCGGGTCGGCGTTCATGGCGGCATCGTAGCGCCGGGTGCTGCCGCGGCCGTGTCCGGCTTGGGCCGCAGCAGCAGCCAGACCAGCGCGCCCGCGGCCAGCAAGGGCGACAGCGTCACCAGCGTCGCCAGCAGCATGCCGAGCAGGCCGAGCAGCAGCGCTGCCGGCACGACGATGACGATGATCATTGCGGCGACCATGACGGCGCCGATCACCAGCAGCACATGGCCGCCGTGGACGGCGCCGATCTTGATTGGCACGCCGTTGACGACCAGATTCATCTGGTCGGCCAGCGTGGCGATGCCGGCCACCAGCGCGCCCAGCGCCAGCGCCACCAGCACGCCGAACACCAGCAGCGTCCACATCAGCACGCGCAGCGCGCTGCTGCGTGGCGGCGCAGCCGCGGGGGTCACCAAGGTGGGGCTGTTCATGTCTGCCGCTCCTGTCGTTCGGGCACGGGTTTGTAAGGCACGGCGACGGTGACGGCGGTGCCGCCGGCGGCCGGCTCGGTCACCGTCAGCGAAGCCTGGCTGCCATACAGCAGCGCCAGGCGTTCGCGGATGTTGGCCAGGCCGACGCCGGTGCCGGCGGTGGCGGCCTTGCCGAAGCCCAGGCCGCTGTCGATGACGCTGACCGCCAGCTTGCCGTGCACGACTTCGGCGGCGATGCGCAGCGTGCCGCCTTCGGGCTTGGGCTCCAGGCCATGCTTGATGGCATTTTCGACCAGGGTCTGGATCATCATCGGCGGGAACTCGGCCGACAGCAAACCGTCGGGCACGGCCAGCTCGGTCTGCAGACGCTCTTCCATGCGCACCTTCAGGATCTCCAGATAAGGCCGGATCACCGCCAGTTCGCGGCCGAGGCCGCGCACGCCGCCGTCGCTGGCTTCGCGCATCGTCGGCATGCTGGCGCGCAGCAAGGCGATCAGGTTCTTCTGCATGCGCGAGGCGCGCGGCGGGTCGACCTCGATCAGGTGGTCGATCGAGGCCAGGGTGTTGAACAGGAAGTGCGGCTCGATCTGGGCCTGCATGGCGGCCATGCGCGCTTCGACGACCTGGCGCTTGAGCGACTCGGCCTCGGCCGTTTCGGCCGCCTGCGCCGCCTTGACCTCGGCCTGGACGCGGCCTTTGTAGGTGGCTTTGACGATCCCCGAAGCCAGGATCCACAGCAGCGCCAGATCGGTGAGGAAGTCGCCCCAGTGCACCAGGCGCACGCGGCGGATCTTGTTGGTCGGGCCGTCGCCCGCGCTGCGGCCTTGGGCCGCGGCTTCGGCGTCGTGCTGGGCCTGGCGCGCATCAGCGATCGCGACTTTGGCTTCGCGCACGGCTTCCAGCACGGCTTCGCGCGCGTCGTCGGGCAGGCTGCCGGGGGGCAGCGAGATCGAGATCGCCGGCTTGGCGCCGGTGGCCGAGGCCTTGGGGGCGGGGATCGGCGCGGAGGCGGCCGACGCGGCCGCCTCCGCTGGCGCCACCGGCTTGCTGCGCGGCGAGATGCGGATGCCGCGCTCGTCGATGGTGATGTCGACCCCTTCGGGGTGGCTCGCCGACGGCCGCGCCTTCTCGATCTTGATCACCGGCTCGCGCGCTGGTTTCGGTGGCTTCGGTGCCTTTGGCGCAGGCTTGCCGACGCTGCTGTCCTCGATGGTTTCGGTCACGCTCCAGCTGAACGGCGGCAGCTGCTGCAGGATCGCCGCGCAGATCATCAGCAGAATCGACAGCACGAAGAAGCGCTTCCAGCTGATCGACACCAGCCAGTTGGCATAGGTGTGGAAGCCGCGCAGCGAGGCGGCAGCGAAGCGCTGCCAGCGCTCGGCCCAGAGGCCGGGGTGGGGGGAGGGCGGGTTCATCGGGCCAGCGCCGGAAGCTTGGGGTACTGCATGGCTCGACTGTACGGATGGCAGCCGGTGCGCCGCCAGCGCAGCGCGACACACTGCGCCGTGGCAGGCCCCGGCTGCAGCCAGCCTCGACAGCCCGGCATCACGATGTGGCCGCGACCGGCCGGCCGCGCAGCGCCCACAACACCCCGGCCACCAGCAAGGCGATGCCGGCCAGCGTCTGCGGCTGCGGCATCTGGCCGCGCAGCGCAAAGGCGTAGGCCAGCGCCGACAGGGTTTCGAAGACGATCAGCTGGCCGGCCAGCGAGGTGGGCAGGCGCTGGCTGGCTTCGTTCCAGCACAGCGTGCCGAGCCAGGAGGCGAACAGCCCGATCACCAGCATCCCGCCGACGAAGCGCAGCGGCGTCGGGCCGAAGGGCATGCCGATGGGCTGGGTCGACAGCAGGTCCCAGAGCCAGAAGCCGCCAAAGCCGGCCAGCGCCAGCGGCAGCGTCACCAGGCCCTGGGCCGTGGCCCAGGTGCTGGGCGAGCGCCCCGGGTGGCTGCGCAGCCAGTCGGCGTTGCGGATCGGGTACCAGGTCCAGCAGGCGACGGCCGCCAGCGCCAGCAAGCCGCCGACGGCGTAGCGGCCGAGGTCGGCATCTTCTTGCTGGCGCAGCTGGGCCAGCTCGACCTGGTTGACCAGGCCGATGCCGGCGGCAATCAGCGCCAGCGATGGCAGCAGCTGCAGCCAGGGCAGGCGGGCGTCGCGGCCGTTGCTGCGCAGGTTGGAGGCCACGGCAATCACCACCGGCAAGGTGCCGATGATCATCGTCGGCAGCGGCCCGCCGGCGCGCTGGATCGCCGCCGCCAGGCACAGGTAATAGAGCAGGTTGCCCACGACGGTGAGCTTGAGCGCCTCGCGCCAGTCGGCGCGGGCGAGCTGGGCGATGCGGCCGCGGTCCAGCCAGGCCAGCGGCAGCGCGATCAGGCCGAAGGCCAGGTAGCGGCCGAAAGACAGCAGCGCCGCCGGGTACTGCGGCAGCAGCAGCGGGGCGACGAAGACCAGGCCCCACATCAGGCCGGCGGCCAGCGCAAACAGGGTGCCGGCCAGCAGGTGGGGGCGCTGGGACATGGCGGAATTATCGCCGCCGGGTTCCTGGCCCGGGCGGCAAAACGCCCGCAGCGCGCCGAACTGGCGGGTATCGGCGGCCTTGTTCGGGGCTTGGCGGGCGGCCGGGCTGCCTAGCATGACGTCGAGGCTGGGGGGCTTGCGCCTGCCCTGGCACCACCTCTTGCCTGCCCGAAGGAACTGCCATGTCGGACCTGTCCTCACCGCCGCTGTCGCTGCTGCCGATCGACGGCGCTGAGCTGCCATCGCGACTGCTCGCGCGCCATCGCGGCGAGCCGTTCGCCTGGCCGACGCCGGCGCTGGCCTGCTATCCGGCGCCGACCTGCGCCACCAGCCCCGAGCCTTGCGAGATCGAAGGCTTGAACGGCCAGCTGATGTCGGGCCTGCTCACTGCCTTCAACCCCGAGGACCGGCAGGTCCACGTCGTCGTGCCGCCGGCGCGCACGCCGACGATGCTGCGTTTTGCCCAGTTCCGCCGCCTGCGCCTTCTGCACCCGCTGGCGGCGCTGCCGCCCTCGGGCAGCGACGCCCAGGCCGAAGTGCAGGCTGTGCGGCCGGTGCTGCCTTACACGCTGATTCTCAAAGGCCTGCCGGCCGTCGAAGGCTTGACGGTCGGCCATGTGAACGCCGACTACGGCCTCTTCTTCTTCGAGCCTGTCGACCGCCTGGGCACCGTCAAGCGCAGCTTCGTGCCCAGCGCCGCTGTGCTGTCAGTGGAAGTGGGGCTGCGCATCGGCGAGGCGCTGGTGGCGCAGAAGTCGGCCACCACCGAGCAGGTCGACGCCGCGCTGCGCGAACAGAGCCAGCTGCGGGCGCAAAAGATTGGCGACATCCTGGTCACGCGCCAGATCATCCAGTCCGACGAACTGGTGGCGGCGATCCAGCAACAGGCCAAGATGCCGATGGTGCGCATTGGCGAGGCGCTGATCGCGCTCGGCTTCGTCACCGAAGAGCAACTCGACAGCGCCTTGGCGCGCCAGAGCCTGGACCGCAGCGTGCCGCTGGGCGAGTTGCTGGTGAAGAGCCGCATCGTCTCGCGCCAGGACTTGCAGACCGCGCTGGCGCGCAAGATGGGCTATCCGCTGGTCGATGTGCGGCATTTTCCGGTCGAGATGGAGGCCGTGGCCCGGGTTCCCTACGCGGCGGCGCGCCGGCTCGGTGTGCTGCCGCTGATGCATTGCGCCGGCCGCCTGGTGGTGGCGCTGGAAGACCCGTCGCGCGGTGACCAGCTGGACGAGATCGAGTTCGCGGCCCAGGGCAAGGTGGTGCCGGTGCTGGCACGGGCAGACATGCTGGCCGGCGCCATCGATCAGGCTTATCAGAAGGTCGGCGCCGAGGTGTTCAGCAGCCGCGCTACCAATGATCCGACCGCGCCGCTGGAGTTCGAGAGCAACGACGCCAGCCAGCTGCTGGCGTCACTGGAACAGCAGCACAGCGCCGAACAGCGCGCCGGCAACGACGACGAAGCCGGCATCGAGCAGAGCGACAACTCGCTGGTGCGGCTGATCAACACCATGATCATGGAGGCCCAGGCCCAGCGCGTCTCCGACATCCACATCGAGTCGCAGCCCGGACGCGAGAAAGTGCGGCTGCGCTTTCGCAAGGACGGCCAGCTGCGGCTTTACATGGAGTTGCCGCACACCTACCGCAGCGCACTGATCGCGCGCCTGAAGATCATGTGCGACCTCGACATCTCCGAGCGCCGCAAGCCGCAGGACGGCAAGATCAACTTCGGCAAATTCGTCCAGGGGCAGAAACTTGAGTTGCGGGTGGCGACGATCCCGACCCACAGCAACCTCGAGGACGCCGTGCTGCGGCTGCTGACGTCGGCCCGCCCGCTGCAGATCGACGAGCTCGACCTGAGCGCGCCCAACCTGGCGCGCCTGAAACAAGCCGTGCAGCGCCCTTACGGCATGCTGCTGTGCGTGGGGCCGACCGGCTCGGGCAAGACGACGACGCTGCATTCGGCGCTGGGCCACATCAACACCCCGGAGCGCAAGATCTGGACCGCCGAGGACCCGATCGAGATCACCCAACCCGGCCTGCGCCAGGTGCAGATCAATCCGAAGATCGACTGGACCTTCGACAAGGCCTTGCGCGCGTTCCTGCGCGCCGACCCCGACGTCGTGATGGTGGGCGAGATCCGCGACCGCGAGACCGCGCAGATCGCGATCGAGGCCTCGCTGACCGGCCATCTGGTGCTGTCGACGCTGCACACCAACAGTGCGCCGGAAACGGTGACGCGGCTGCTCGACATGGGCATGGACCCGTTCAACTTCGCCGACGCCTTGCTCGGCGTGCTCGCCCAGCGCCTGGTACGCCGGCTCTGCAAACATTGCCGGGTGCCGCGGCTGGCGGCGGCCGACGAGGTCGAGGAATTGCTACAAGACCATCTGCACGCGATGGGCGACGCCGAGCCGGGCGCCAGCGCCGACGACACGCTGGCCGACTGGATGCGGCGCTTCGGCAGCGAAGGGCGCATCACCTTGTACAAGCCGGTCGGCTGCGAAAAGTGCGACGACAGCGGCTTCAACGGCCGCGTCGGTGTCCATGAGCTGATGATGGTGTCGCGCGGGCTGCGCCACATGATCCAGACCGGGAAGCGCGCCGACGACCTGCAGCGCCAGGCCATGAGCGAAGGCATGCGCACGCTGCGCCAGGACGGCATCGAGAAGGTGCTCTCGGGGATCACCACCATCGAGGAAGTGCGCGCCAACACCTGAGCGCGCGGCGCCGGCCTCGGCGGCGCCTTCGTGCCCACGCCGGCCTCAGTGCCGGCGTTTTCGTTGCTGGCGCGCCCGCCGCTGTACCGTCCCGGCACATGCTGGGTTTCCCTGATGCGCACGGCAGGCGGCGGCATATGCTGCTGATGTAAGTCTGCGTGGCCGTCCCCGGCCCGCAAGCCGATGCATGCCCTGCATCGCCCCCTCACCGGCGCCGTCCGGCCGGTGGGCGATACCCGTCCAGCGACAGGAGACGATTCCCATGGCACTTCTGACCCTCACCGTCAACGGCAAAGTGGTCTCGCGCGACGTCGCGCCGCAGACGCTGTTGTCCGAGTTCATCCGCGAAACGCTGCGGCTCACCGGCACCCATGTCGGCTGCGACACCGGCCAGTGCGGTGCCTGCACCGTGCACCTCGACGGCCGCGCGGTGAAGAGTTGCGTGATGCTGGCCAGCCAGGCCGGCGGCGCTGCGCTGACCACCATCGAGGGCGTCGCCGCTGCCGATGGCACGCTGCACCCGATGCAGGTGGCCTTCAACGAATGCCACGGCCTGCAATGCGGTTTCTGCACGCCGGGCATGGTGATGAGCGCGATCGACCTCGTCAAACACCATCCCTGCGGCAGCGACGCCGAGATCCGCGAGGGGCTGGAGGGCAACTTCTGCCGCTGCACCGGTTACCAGAACATCGTCAAAGCCGTGGCGCAAGCGGCCAAGGCGATGGCCTGACCGATCCGAACCCCTACCCGGAGCCTCATTCATGAACGCACGTCAAGGATTCATCGGCCAGAGCGTGGTCCGCCGCGAAGACCACCGCTTCCTCACCGGCCGCGGCCAGTACACCGACGACATCACGCTGCAAGGCCAGAGCTACGGCGTCTTCCTGCGCAGCCCGCATGCGCACGCGAAGATCAAGTTCCTCTCCACCAGCGTCGCCGCCAAGGCGCCGGGCGTGCTGGCCATCTTCACCGGCGACCATTTCAAGGCGGTCGGCGGCCTGCCGTGCGGCTGGCTCATCAACAACATCGACGGCACGCCGATGAAGGAGCCCAAGCACCCGGTGCTGGCCGACGGCAAGGTGCGTTATGTCGGTGACCGCGTCGCCCTGGTCGTGGCCGAAAGCGTCGACGAGGCGCGCGCCGCGGCAGCGCTGATCGAGGTCGACTACGAGGTGCTGCCGGCGGTGATCGACCTGGCCAGCGCGCACAAGGCGCCGGCGGCCGTGCACGACGAAGCCGCCGACAACCGCTGTTATGTCTGGCAGATCGGCGACGCCGACGGCACCGACGCCGCCTTCAAGACCGCCGCTCATGTGACGACGCTGAGCTTTCGCAACAACCGCCTGGTGCCCAACGCCATCGAGCCGCGGGCGGCGAACGCGGCCTACAACGCGTCGAGCGAGGAGTACACGCTCTACGTGGCGAACCAGAACCCGCACGTCGAGCGGCTGCTGATGTGCGCTTTCGTGCTCGGCATCCCCGAGCACAAGATGCGCGTCGTCGCCCCCGACGTCGGCGGTGGCTTCGGCTCGAAGATCTTCCTCTACGGCGAGGAAACGGCGCTGGTCTGGGCCAGCAAGCAGGTCGGGCGGCCGATCAAGTGGACCGCCGAACGCTCGGAGTCTTTCCTGTCCGACGCCCATGGCCGTGACCACCAGACGACGGCCGAGCTGGCGCTGGACAAAGACGGCAAGTTCCTCGCGCTGCGTGTCGACACCACGGCCAACATGGGCGCTTACCTGAGCACCTTCGCCAGCGCGGTGCCGACCATCCTCTACGCCACCTTGCTCGCCGGCCAGTACACGACGCCCAAGATCAGCTGCAAGGTCAGTGCGGTGTTCACCAACACCGCGCCAGTCGACGCCTACCGCGGCGCCGGCCGGCCCGAGGCCACCTACACCGTCGAGCGCATCGTCGAGACGGCGGCGCGCGAACTCGGCATCGACCCGGTCGAACTGCGCCGGCGCAACTTCATCACCAGCTTCCCCTACGCCAGCCCGGTCGGCCTGACCTACGACATCGGCGACTACGACGCGACGATGCGACGTGCCGTCGAACTGGCCGACACCGGCGGCTTCGAGGCCCGGCGCAAGGCGTCGCAGGCCAAAGGCCTCAAGCGTGGCCTGGGCTATTCAGCGTACATCGAAGCCTGCGGCATCGCCCCGAGCAGCGTCGCCGGTGCGCTGGGCGCGCGCGCCGGGCTGTTCGAGGCCGGCGAGGTGCGTGTGCACCCGACCGGCAAGGTGACGGTGTTCACCGGCAGCCACAGCCATGGCCAGGGCCACGAGACCACCTTCTCTCAGGTGGTGGCCGACAAGCTCGGCATCCCGCTCGAAGACATCACGATCGAGCATGGCGACACCGGCAAGGTGCTGTTCGGCATGGGCACCTACGGCAGCCGCTCGCTGGCCGTCGGCGGCACCGCCATCGTCAAGGCGCTGGACAAGGTGATCGCCAAAGGCAAGAAGATCGCCGCCCACTTGATGGAGGCCTCCGACGCCGACGTCGAATTCGCCAATGGCGTGTTCTCGGTCGCCGGCACCGACAAGAGCGTGCCTTTCGCCGCGGTGTCGCTCACCGCCTACGTGCCGCACAACTTTCCGCACGACAAGCTCGAGCCCGGCCTGAACGAGAACGCTTTCTACGACCCGAGCAACTTCACCTACCCGGCAGGCAGCTACATCTGCGAGGTCGAGATCGACCCGGCCACCGGCGTCGTGCGCATCGACCGCTTCACCGCCTGCGACGACTTCGGCAACGTCATCAACCCGATGATCGTCGAAGGCCAGGTCCACGGCGGGCTGGCGCAAGGCATCGGCCAGGCGCTGCTCGAGCATGGCGTCTACGACCAAGCCGGCCAGCTGCTCAGCGGCAGCTACATGGACTACACGATGCCGCGCGCCGACGACCTGCCGCAGTTCACGGTGGAAACCGTCAAAGGCACGCCGTGCACGCACAATCCGCTGGGCGTGAAGGGTTGCGGCGAGGCTGGCGCGATCGGCAGCCCGCCGGCCGTCATCAACGCCATCTGCCACGCGCTGGGCGTCAAGGACATGCCGATGCCCGCCACCCCCTACACCGTCTGGCAGGCGACGAACAAAGCCTGAAGGAAACACCATGCAAACATTTGCCTTCCAATCCCCCGCCTCGGTGGCCGACGCCGTGCGCGCGGCCAGCATCGACGACGCCAAGCTCATCGCCGGCGGCCAGACGCTGCTGCCGTCGATGAAGCTCGGCCTGGCGGCGCCGGCGGCGCTGGTCGACCTGGGCGCCATCGCCGAGTTGCGCGGCATCCGCGTCGACGGCGACAGCGTCACCATCGGCGCCATGACCACCCATGCCGACGTCGCGGCTTCGGCCGAGGTGCGCAAGGCGATCCCGGCGCTGGCCGACCTGGCCGGTCGCATCGGCGACCGCCAGGTCCGCAACCGCGGCACGATCGGCGGCAGCCTGGCCAACAACGACCCGGCGGCCTGCTACCCGGCGGCCGTGCTCGGCCTGGGCGCCACCGTGCAGACCGACCGCCGCAAGATCGCCGCCGACGACTTTTTTCTGGGCATCTACACGACGGCGCTGGAAGAGGGTGAAGTCATTACCGGGGTGCGCTTTCCGATCCCGAAAAAGGCCGCCTGGCAGAAGTTCAAGCAGCCGGCGAGCCGTTTCTCGCTGGTCGGCGTCTTCGTCAGCCAGGGTCCGGCGGGGGTGCGCGTGGCCGTCACCGGTGCCGGCGCGGGCGTGTTCCGTGCCGAGACGCTCGAAGCCAAGCTGGCCGCCAGTTGGTCGGCCGCGGCGCTGGCCGGCGTCACGGTGCCGTCCGACGGGCTGAACAGCGATCTGCACGGCTCGGCCGCTTACCGCGCCGCGCTGATCCCGGTGCTGGCATCGCGTGCCGTGGCTGCCGCCTGAGCGGCTGCGACTCAACGCAAACGCCGCACCCGGTGCGGCGTTTTTCTTTCGATCGGCCAGAATGACCCTGTGATGACCACCGCTCCGCCCGCCAGCATCGACGAGATGGCCGAGCGCCTGCTCGCCCACGACTACGTGGCCGAACGCGCGCTGGCCACCACCGCCTTCCTGGCGCTGCGGCTGCAGCGGCCGCTGTTTCTGGAGGGCGAGCCCGGCACCGGCAAGACCGAGATCGCCAAGACGCTGGCGGCGATGCTGGGCCGGCCGCTGATCCGGCTGCAATGCCACGAAGGCCTGGACCTGGCCGGCGCTGCCTACGAATGGAACTACGCGCGCCAGATGCTGGAGATCCGGCTCGCCGAGGCGGGCGGCGGCGCGCGCGAAGAGTTGGCGCAGCAGCTGTTCTCCGAGCGCTTCCTGATCCGCCGCGCGCTGCTGCAGGCCATCGACCCGGCACAGCCGGTGGCGCCGGTGCTGCTGATCGACGAACTCGACCGTGCCGACGAGCCTTTCGAAGCCTTCCTGCTCGAAGTCTTGTCGGACTTCCAGATCACGATCCCCGAATACGGCACGGTGAAGGCCATCACGCCGCCGATCGTCGTGCTCACCAGCAACCGCACGCGCGAGATCCACGACGCCGTCAAGCGCCGCTGCCTCTACCACTGGGTCGGTTTCCCCGACGCCGCGCGCGAGAGTGCGATCCTGGCTCGGCGCGTGCCCGGCGCGCCGCAGGCGCTCGCCGAGCAAATCGTCGCCTTCGTCCAGCGGCTGCGCCAGATCGAGCTTTACAAGCTGCCCGGCATCGCCGAGACCATCGAGTGGACACGCGCGCTGATGGAGCTCGACGCCTTCGTGCTCGACCCGGAAACCGTGAACCAGACGCTGGGCGTGTTGCTCAAGTACCAGGACGACATCGCCAAGGTGCAGGGCAGCGAAGCCGCACGCCTGCTCGAAGAAGTGAAGCAGGCTGCCACCAGGACGTGAACACGACCTCGTCGCTGCCCGGCCATCTGGCCGAGAACGTCATGCACTTCGGCCGCGTGCTGCGCCAGGCCGGGCTGCCGCTGGGCACCGACCGCATCGAACTGGCGCTGACGGCGCTGCAGGTCGCCGGGCTGGAGAGCCGGCGCGATTTCCACGACACGCTGGCCGCCTGTTTCCTCGACCGCATCGAGCACCGCGAGCTGTTCGAGCAGGCTTTCCACCTGTTCTGGCGCGATCCCGACCTGGCCGGCCGCATGATGGCGATGCTGTTGCCGCGAGTCCAGGCCAAGCCCGGCGCGTCGGCGCCACCGGAGAACCGCCGCCTGGGCGAAGCGCTGTTCCCGCACCAGCCGCAGCGGCCCGAGCCGCCGCCGCCCGAGCAGGTCGAGGTCGACACCTCGATGACCTGGAACGAGCGCGAGCTGCTGCGCAAAGCCGACTTCGAAACCATGACCGCCGACGAGTGGCGCCATGCCCAGCGCTTGCTGCAGCAGCTGGCGCCGCTGTTCGAACCGCTGGCCACGCGCCGGACCCGCCCCGCCCTGCATCCCGGCCGCCCCGACGGCCGGGCCACCTTGCAGGCGATGGCGCGCCACGGCGGCGAGCTCTGGGACATGCGCTGGCGCCAGCCGCGCACGCAACCGGCGCCGCTGGTGGTGCTGGCCGACATCTCGGGCTCGATGAGCCGTTACTCGCGCATGCTGCTGCACTTCACCCATGCGCTGGGCCATGCCGATGCGCGCGTCGAGAGTTTCGTCTTCGGCACCCGGCTGACGCGCACGACGCGCTCGCTGCGCCAGCGCGACCCCGACGTGGCGGTGGCCCGGGTGGTGCGCGATGTCGAGGACTGGTCGGGCGGCACCCGCATCAGCCAGTGCCTGCACGAATTCAACCAGCACTGGGCACGGCGGGTGCTGAACAGCCGGGCGACCGTGCTGCTGATCACCGACGGGCTCGAGCATGGCCACACCGACGCGCTGCGCTTCGAGATGGAGCGCCTGCACAAAAGCTGCCGGCGGCTGATCTGGCTCAACCCGCTGCTGCGCTTCGACCGCTTCGAGCCCAAGGCCGGCGGCATCAAGGCCATGCTGCCGCATGTCGACCGCTTCCTGCCGGCGCACAACCTGGACAGCCTGGAGCAACTGGCCGCGGTGCTGGCCGGGCACGATCGGCCGGGGCGGGTGCACTGACGCCCCTGAACGCTTGCCGATACTGAGCGAACCGAGGCCATCGGGGGGCCGACCTCGCTCATGCCCGCGGACAGCGCCCCGGGCATGAGCGGAGCACAGCGCCCCGTCGGCCTGATCCTGCTCTGACAACAGCCTCAGCCAAACAACGGCGCCGCGAACTCCCCGCGCAGCGCCTGCCAGACCTTCTCTGACGTGATCGGCATCTGCACGCGTTCGGCGTCGCGGCCCAGGCCGGCGCTGGCCAGGGCGTCGACGACGGCGTTGACCACCGCCGGCGTGGCGCCGATGGTGCCGAGCTCGCCCACGCCCTTGGTGCCCAGGCGGTTGGTCAGGCAGGGGATCGAAGTGTCGAAGGTGGTCTTGAAGTCGCGGAAGCCGTCGGCCTTGGGCAGCGCGTAGTCCATGAAGCTGGCCGACAGCAGCTGGCCGCTGTCGTCGTCGTAGCTGACCTGCTCGCACAGCGCCTGGCCGATGCCTTGCACCGCGCCGCCGTCGATCTGGCCGCGCACGATGCCCGGGCTGACGATGCGGCCGATGTCGTTCACCGACGCATAAGCCACGACCTCGACCTCGCCGGTGCCCGGGTCGATCTCGACCTCGCAGACATGGCAGCCGTTGGGCCAGGACGGCGCACTCGCCGTCGCTTCGGCGTCGACGCTGAAACGCGCCGCCGGCTGGCGCCGGGCCAGCTCGAAGAGGTCGATGCCCAGGTCGGTGCCGGCGACGTTGAAACGCCCGCCGGCGAACTCGATGTCGGTGGCTGGCGCTTCCAGCGCCTCGGCCGCAAGCTCCTTGCCGCGCACGACGGATTTTTCCGACGCCACCTGCACCGCCGCGCCACCGGTGAACAGCGAACGCGAGCCGGCGCTGCCGAAGCCGTTGGCACGGTCGGTGTCGCCTTGCAGCACGCGGATGCGCTCGATCGGCACGCCGAAGACGTCGACCGCGAGCTGGGCGTAGCTGGTGGCAATGCCCTGGCCCATCGCCATCGTCGCCGATGTCAGTTCGATGAAACCGTCGGCGGTGACGTCGACCTGCACCGTCTCGACCAGCGCATTGCCGCCGGTCCATTCGAGAAAGGTCGCGATGCCGCGCCCGCGCAGCCGGCCGCGGGCTTTCGACGCCGCGCGGCGCTGCTCAAAGCCGTTCCAGTCGGCCAGCGCCAGGCCTTGGTCCATGATCTTCTCGAACTGGCCGCTGTCGTAAACCTGGCCCATCGCATTGCGGTAAGGCATCTGCTCGGGGCGCACCATGTTGCGCCGGCGCAGCTCGGCCGGGTCCAGGCCCATCTCGCGGGCGGCGGCGTCGAGCAGCCGCTCGGTGATGTAGATCGCCTCGGGCCGGCCGGCGCCGCGGTAGGCGCCGGTGTGGGCGCGGTTGGTCAGCACCGCCGTCAGGTGCAGGTCCAGCACCGGGATGTCGTAGATGCTGGTCGTCACCCAGGGCCCGATCATCAGCTGGATCACCGACGAGCTGGTCGACGGGTAGGCGCCGACGTTGGCCAGCGAGCGCACGCGCATCGCCAGCACCTTGCCTTGGGCGTCGAGCGCCATCTCGGCATGGCTGGTGAGGTCGCGGCCATGGACGGCAGACAGGAATTCCTCGACGCGCTCGGCCTGCCACTTGACCGGCCGCTTCAGCTGCAGCGCGGCAAACGCCACCGCAATGTCTTCCGGGTAGATGCCGGTCTTCATGCCGAAGCCGCCGCCGACGTCGCCGACCTGCACGCGCACGCTCTCGGTCGTCAGCCCGGGGATGGTGTCGATCAGGCCGGTGCGCACGCCGGTGGGCATCTGGCTCGACAGGCGCACCGTCAGCCGGCCACCTTCGAACGAAGCGAGCACGCTGCGCGGCTCCATCGGGCTCGGTGCCAGGCGCTGGTTGACGAGGTCGAGCGCGACCCGGTGCGCGGCTGCCTCGAAGGCCTGCGCGGTCTTGGCGGCGTCGCCGTGGCGGTTCTGGGCGCAGATGTTGTCAGGCGCGGCCGGCCACAGCACCGGCGCGCCGGGGGCGATCGCACGCAGCGGGTCGGTGACCGCGGGCAAGGCCTCGATCTGGACCTCGACCAAGGCGGCGGCGGCGCGCGCGGCGTCGCGGCTGTCGGCGACCACCGCGGCGACGGCCTCACCGGCGAAGCGCACGAACTCGTGCGCCAGCGCGCGTTTGGGCGGCGCCGTCATCGGCGTGCCGTCGGGGCGCTTGAAAGGCGTGGCCATCGGGATCGGCTTGACGCCGGCGGCGACCAGGTCGGCCCCGGTATAGACCGCCAGCACCCCGGGCATTGCCGCGGCGGCCGTGGTGTCGATGCCGGTGATGCGGCCATGCGCATGGCCCGAACGAACAAAGGCCAGAAAGACCTGGCCGGCGGGGGCGACGTCGTCGGTGAAGCGGCCCAGGCCTTGCACCAGCGCCGGGTCTTCGATGCGGCGCACCGACTGGCCGCTGCCGAACTTCTGCGCCTCGATGCTAGCCGTCATGCTGCCGCTCCTTGCAGGCGCTGCGCCGCTTCACGCACCGCGGCGACGATGTTGACGTAGCCGGTGCAGCGGCACAGGTTGCCTTCCAGCGCCTGCGCGATCTGCTCGTCGCTGGGCTGGGCTTCGGTTTGCAGGAGGGCGGCCGCCGCCATGATCATGCCCGGCGTGCAGAAACCGCATTGCAGCCCGTGGCAGGCGATGAAGGCGTCCTGCAGCGGGTGCAGCACGCCGTTCTGCGCCAGCCCTTCGACGGTGGTCACGCTGCAGCCCTGGACTTGCAGCGCCAGCACGCTGCAGCTCTTGACGGCCTGGCCGTCGATCAGCACGGTGCAGGCACCGCACTGGCTGGTGTCGCAGCCGACATGGGTGCCGGTCAGCGCCAGCGGCCCGCGCAGCAGGTCGACCAGCAGCCGCTGGGGCTCGACTTCGGTGGCCACCGGCTGGCCGTTGACGGTGAATTTCAAGGGGCTCATGCGGGGGCTCATTCAGAGGTTTTGGGCGTTCAGAAGGCGCAGCTGCGAAAGCCGCAGAACATCGTATCGGAATCTGGCGCAGCGAAGCGGCGCGCGCTCGGCAGGCGCTGACGGGCGCGCGTCATCCACGAGGCGCCGCGCAGCACGCCTTGGCTGGCGAGTGCCGGCACCCGGTCCAGCGTGCCCGGGGTCGGCGCCCAGCCGGGATAAGCGCGCGCGCTGCCGGCCATCCATTCGAAGACGTCGCCCCAGGCGAAACCGCGCAGCGCGGCGCTGCTGGCGGCGACTTGCCACTCGGCC
>JAUYAJ010000023.1 GCA_030693565.1 Rubrivivax sp. | reverse complement strand
ATCGTCTGCGTGCCGTTGAGCACCAGGAAAGGCTGGCCCTCGGTGCTGGCCAGCAGCATGCCGTCGGGGTCTTGCAGACAACGGAACTCACATTCGTCCTTGTTCAAGCGGTGGTGGCGGGCGGTGAAGCAGCGCGCCGAGAACGACAGCGGCAGACGCCCGAAAGCAAACACCTCGGTGGCCAGCGCGCGGCCATGGACCGAGCGCACCGGGTCCGCCGGCGGGTTGATGCGCGCCACCGCGTCGAGCGACAACTCGGCCGGCGCGACCCAGCGCAAGGCGCCCAGCGCCGCATGTTCGGCGAGCGCGGCGCGGCTGTAGATGTTGATGTGCGGGCCGAGCACGAAGGGCGGGCCGCCGGCCAGCAGCTGCAGCGCCGAGGCGTCGCCGGCCTCGACCTTGAACTGCTGCTGCTCGGCGAGCCGGCGCAATGCGCGCAGGTCGGCTTCGGATTCGACCAGGGTCTGCGTCACCAGCACGACTTCCTTGCCGACGTCGCTGAGCTCGCGCGCCAGCGCCAGCCAGTCCTCGGGCTTGAGTTCGCGCCGGCGCGCGCAGACGGCTTCGCCGAGCACGACGCTGTCGGCGGCCGAATCGGCGATGTCGGCGTAAAAGGCCAGCAGCGCGCTGCGCGACCAGTGGTAGGGCACCGGGGCCACGGTGAGCGCGAAGCGCTGCGGGGTGTCGATCTCAGTGTTCATCGTCAACGCCAGGGTCGGTTGTAGGCACCCAGCGTGTGCTGCTGGCCTTCGGCGTGGCGCGCCAGCGCGGCGGTCCAGCTGCTGTGCACCGCGAAGCGCGAACCGGTGTCGACAGCGAGGTCGATCGCCGCGCGCCAGACCCGCGTCACCTGCTCGACGTAGCTGGCGCTGCGCTGGCGGCCTTCGATCTTGATCGCCTTCACGCCGAGCGCGATCAGTTCGGGCAGCAGTGCCAGCGTGTTCAGGCTGGTCGGCTCCTCGAGCGCGTAGTCGCGCCGGCCCTCGACCTCGAAGCGGCCTTTGCACAATGTGGGGTAACCGCGCGGTTCGTCGGCGCCGTAGCGGTCGATCAGCACGCCGCCCAGGCGCGCCTCGACACCCGCCGGCGTGTCCTGCCAACGCACTGCCGACGGCGGCGAGCAGACGCCGGCGTTGTTGGGCGACTGTCCGGTGGCGTACGACGACAGTGCGCAGCGCCCCTCGACCATCACGCACAGGCTGCCGAAGCCGAAGACCTCGATGTCGACGCTGCTGTGGCGCACCAGGTGGCCGACCTGCGACATCGTCAGCACGCGCGGCAGCACGGCGCGCTGGATGCCGTAGCGCTGCTGGTAGAAGCTGATCGCCTCGTGGCTGGTGGCCGAAGCCTGCACCGACAAGTGCAGGCGCAGTGCCGGATGGTGGTCGCGCGCATAGGCCATCACCGCGGTGTCGGCAACGATCAAGGCGTCGGCGCCCAGTGCCGCCGCGGTGTCGACCGCGCGGAACCAGGGGCTGGCGTCGCGCGCGTCGGCGAAGGTGTTCAGCGCCATCAGCACGCGTGCGCCGCGGGCATGGGCGTAGGCGACGCCGTCGCGGATCTGGGCGTCGTCGAAATTGAGGCCGGCGAAGTTGCGCGCGTTGGTGGCGTCTTTGAGGCCGAGGTAGACGGCATCGGCGCCGGCGTCGACGGCGGCCTGCAGGGCGCGCAGCGAGCCGGCGGGGCACACCAGTTCGGGTGCGCTCGGGGCGTTGGACATGGGAATCGGAGGACGGGTACGGGAGACAGCGCACTGTAGGCAGCGCGCCGGCGGCCGGCTTGTGCCCGGTCAACAAAGCGCGACTCGGCCGCCACATCTGCGAAGATTGCGCCATGAAAGATCAACCCACACCGGTCTGGGCGCTGCCCGTCCCCGCACTTGGCGCCTGGCGCGCCGGCAACACCGGCGTCGAAGGCGTCTGGCGCTTCGAAGCCGATGCGCCCGGCCCCGACGTACTGGTCACCGCCTTGATTCATGGCAACGAGCACTGCGGTGCCTGGGCGGTGCTGGCCGCGCTGAAGGCCGGGTTGCGGCCGCGGCGCGGCGCCTTGACGTTGGCTTTTTGCAACCTGACGGCCTACGACCGCTTCGATCCCGCGGCGCCGGCCGGCTCGCGCTTTGCCGACCAGGACCTGAACCGCGTCTGGGGCGCGATGGCCTGGCGCGACGCCGCGGCGGCGCACACCAGCGAGCAGCGGCGCGCGCTCGAACTGCTGCCTTTCGCCGAGGGCGCCGACTGGCTGCTCGACCTGCATTCGATGCAGTCCAGCGGCCCGGCGCTGGTGCTGACCGGGCTGGCGCAGCGCCACATCGAGCTGGCGCGCCGCCTGGGCACGCC
>JAUYAJ010000075.1 GCA_030693565.1 Rubrivivax sp. | reverse complement strand
CTAGTGTGGTGTTGCACGCTGTGAGGCACTTAAGAAAACCGATGGATTTGGTCCTGTGGCTAGGCGCAAACCGGAGCGATACCCCGTGGTATCGCGAGGATTTGCAACGACGCCACGGGGCCGAAGACGCGGTGTTATGTGCCGAATAGCGTGCAACGCCACACTAGAGTGCCCACCGTGCCGAATCAGGTCGAGTAAGATATACATCCATTCGTGTAGATCATCGGAGGCCTGATGCAAGTCTCGAAATGGGGCAACAGCCTGGCCGTGCGCCTGCCGGCGACGGTGGTCGAGGCGCTGGAACTCAAGCCCGGGGATCACATCGAGATTCACGTCCGGGGCGAGCGATCGTTCGCGATCGACAAGGCGCCCGGCGCCCGTGAACTGCTGGCCCGCCTGCGCAAGTACCGGGGTCGTCTGCCGGAGGACTTCAAGTTCGACCGCGACCAGGCTCATGAGCGCGGCTGACGACTTCTTCGACACCAACGTCTTGCTCTACCTGCTGTCGGCGGACGCCGCCAAGGCCGACCGGGCCGAAGCGTTGCTGGCCGGCGGTGGCACGGTCAGCGTTCAGGTTTTGAACGAGTTTGCGTCGGTGGCTTCGCGCAAGCTGCGCATGCCGTGGGCTGAAATCAGCGAGGTGCTCGAACAGCTTCGCGCCGTCTGCGTGGTCGAGCCGTTGACGCTCGAAACCCATCAGCGCGGCCTGCAGTTGGCCGAGCGCCATGGCTTGTCGGTCTACGACGCGCTCATCGTCGCGGCCGCCATGCTGGCGGGCTGCAAGACGCTGCAATCGGAGGGCATGCAGGACGGCCAGGTCATCGAGCGCAAGCTGACGATTCGAAACCCCTTCGCTCGCCAGTAAGCCCGCTGGCGGGCCGGGCGCGTTCAGATGATCTCGAAGTAACGCTTCAATTCCCAGTCGGTCACCGCATCCTGCCACTGCCGGTGCTCCCACTCGCGGGTGGCGGCGAAGTGGTCGACGAAGCTGTCGCCCAGCCAGTCGCGGGCAATTTCCGAGCGCCGAAACACCTGCGTCGTCTCGATCAGCGAGCGCGGGGCGCGCGGGATGTGCTCGGCGCCCTGGTTGGTGCCGGTGATCGGCGGCGCCGTCAGCTTCAGGCCTTTCTCGACACCATCAAGGCCGGCGGCGAGCACGGCGGCCATCGCCAGGTAGGGGTTGACGTCGGCGCCCGGGCAGCGGGTTTCGAGCCGCGTCGCCTTCGGGCTGCCGGCGATGACACGAAAGCTGGCGGTGCGGTTGTCGACACCCCAGCTCGGTTTGACGGGCGCCCAGAAACCGTCGACCAGCCGCTTGTAGCTGTTCACCGTGGGCCAGAACAGCGGCGCGAACTCCATCAGGCAGGCGACCTGGCCGGCCAGGTAGCTTTCGAACAGCGGGCTCATCGAATGCCGGCCCTTGGCGCCGAAGAACAGGTTCTTCTTGCCGTCGGACAGGCTTTGGTGGATGTGGCCGCTGCAGCCCGGGTAGGACGCGCTCCACTTGGCCATGAAGCTGGGCATGATGCCGAAGCGCTTGCCGATTTCCTTGGCGCCGGTCTTGAAGAGGATGGCGCGGTCGGCCGCTTCGAGCGCGCCGCTGAAGGTGAGCGCCGCTTCGTAGACGCCGGGGCCGGTCTCGGTGTGCAGGCCTTCGATGGGCACGCCGAAAGCCGCCATCTCGTCCATCAGCGCGTTGAAGAAGCCCGGGTTGTCGGCCATGCGCAGCAGCGAGTAGCCGAACATGCCGGGCGACAGCGTGGTCGGGCCGACGCCGCGCTTGGCAGCCCAGCTCTGCGGCGTCTCGCTGAAGTTGAACCACTCGAACTCCATGCCGGTCATCGGCAGCAGGCCGAGTTTTTCGGCGCGGCGCAGCACACGTTTGAGGGTCTGGCGCGGGCAGACCGGGAAGGGCGAGCCGTCGGTGTTGATGAACTCGCCCAGGAAGAAGGGCACGTTGCCGTCCCAGGGCACGTGGCGCGCGGTGTCCAGGTCGAGCCGCGCCAGCGCGTCGGGGAATCCATGCTGCCAGCCGGTGACCTCGGTGTTGTCGTAGCAGCTGTCGTGGGCGTCCCAGCCGAAGACGACATCGCAGAAGCCGAAGCCGCCGTCGACGGCGGCGAGGAACTTGTCGCGGTGCAGCAGCTTGCCGCGCAAGATGCCGTCGATGTCGCTGACCGCGACCTTGACCTTGCCGACGTCGGACTGGCGCAGCGCGGCCACGGCCGGGTGTTCGTTGCGGGCTTTGGGCGACATCGTGGTCTCCGGTGAAGCGCTCAGGGCGCGGCGTGGCAGTCGATGCCCATCTCGCGCAAGGTGTCGGCGATGGCGCTCACCGCCAGCGCCATCTCGCGCCGGCTGATGGCGCCGATGCAGCCGACGCGAAAGGTCTCGACCTCGGTCAGCTTGCCCGGGTAGAGCAGAAAGCCGCGTGCCTTGGCACCGTCGTAAAAGCGCTTGAAGCTGTAGGCCGGGTGCGCCGGCGCGTGCACGGTGACGATGATCGGCGCTTGCAGGTCGGGCGCCAGAAAGGGCCGCAGCCCGAGCGCGCCCAGGCCGTCGATCAGGGTGCGGCAGTTGTCGCTGTAACGCGCCAGCCGCGCCGGCTGGCCGCCTTCTTCGATGAACTGGCTGATCGCTTCGTCCAGCGCCACCACCACATGGGTGGGCGGGGTGAAGCGCCACTGGCCGGTGCGCTCCATGTAGGTGTGCTGGTCGTGCAAGTCCATCGCCAGGCTCTGGCTGTTGCCGGCGCAGCCGTCCAGCACCTCTTTGCGGATGAAGACGAAACCCATGCCGGGCACGCCTTCCAGGCATTTGCCGCTGGCCGCGACGAGGGCATCGAAGCGCAGCGCAGCGGCGTCGATCGGCAGCGCCGCAAAGCTGCTCATGGCGTCGACGATCAAGCCTTTGCCATGGCGCTGGCAGACGGCGGCCACCGCCGCCAGCGGGTTCTCGACCCCGGTGCCGGTTTCGCAGTGGATCAGGATCACGTGGGTGACGCTGGCGTCGACCTGCAACCGGGCGTCGAGCGCGGCGGCCGACACCGCTTGGTCTTCGGCAAAAGCCATCACGCTGGCGCGCCGGCCCATCATCTGGCTGAGCTTGGCGGCGCGCTTGCAGTAGGCGCCGTTGTCGAGCACGAGCACATGGCCGTCGCGCGGCACCAGGGTTGCGACCGCCGCTTCGACGCTGAAGGTGCCACTGCCTTGCAGCGGCACCACGACGTGGCTGCCCTGGCCGCTGACGATGTCGAGCAGGCGCGCGCGCACACGGGCGGTGACGGCGATGAAGTCGGCGTCCCAGCTGCCCCAGTCGCGCAGCATCGCGGTCTTGGTGCGCAGCGTGGTGGTCAGCGGGCCGGGGGTCAGCAGGATGGGGTCGCGGTCCATGGCAGGGGTCTCAGCTGGCCTGTTTCCAGGCCTGGGTTCGGCGCTCGACCGCGCGGCCGAGCACCCAGAAAAGCAGCATCGCCAGCGTCGAGGCGGCGGCAATCAACACGGCGCAAGCCGCCGCCGCCCCCATCTCGCCGGCTTCGTCGAGGTTCAGGATGGCGATCGACGCCACCTTGGTGTCCGGAGAATAGAGGAAGACCACGGCCGAGATCGTCGTCATCGCGTTGATGAAGAAGTAGCGCGCGATGTCGACCAGCGCCGGCGTGCAGATCGGCAGCGTGACGCGCCAGAAGGTCTTGTAGAACGGCACCTTCAGCGACTCCGAGACGGCTTCGAATTCGGCGTCCAATGCTTTGAGCGCCGTCACCGCCGTCAGGTGGCCGGTGGTGTAGAAGTGGACGATGGTGCACAGCGTCAGCAGCGCCATCGTGTGGTACAGGCCACCCAGCGGGTTGGCCGGCGCGTTGAAGAAGAAGATGTAGCCCAGGCCGAGCACCAGGCCGGGCACGGCCATCGGCAGCATCGCCAGCAGCCGCACCAGGCCGCGCAGCGGCCCGCCGCCGCGCGTTTTTTCCATCAGGTAGGCGCCGCCGAACACCAGCGCGGTGCCGAAGATGGCGGTGCCGGTGGCCATCTTCAGGCTGTTCACGAAGCCCTCGCCGACCTCGGCGTCGAACAGGCCCATCGTGTAGTGGCGCAGGCTGGGCTCAAGGTTGTAGGGCCAGAAGCTGGCGAAGGAGGCGAACACCGCCATGCCCAGCATCGCCAGCATCAGCAAGGCCACGCCGACGCAGTAGCCCGTCATCAGCGCGTCGTAGAGCGGCGCCGGCTTGGGTTGGTAGGGCACGGCGCGCGCCGTCAGCATCGCCGTCTGCTTGCGCTGCACCAGGTGGTCGACCGAGAAGGTCAGCACCGCCGGCGCCAGCAGCAGCAGCGCGACGACGGCGCCGCGCTGGAAGTCTTGCTGGCCGATGACGAGCTTGAAGACATCGGTGGCGAGCACGTTGAAGCTGCCGCCGATCACCTTGGGGATGCCGAAGTCGGTGATCACCAGCGTGAACACCACCAGGCTGGCCGAGATCAAACCGTACTTGGCGCCCGGCAGCGTGATGGTCCAGAACTTGCGCGCCGCGCTCGTGCCCATCGCGTCGGCGGCTTCGTAAAGCCGGGCGTCGGCCGCGGTGAGTGCGGTCACCAGGATCATCAGCGCATGCGGGAACACCGAGAAAATCTCGGCCAGCACGATGCCCGGCGCGCCGTAGATCTGTTCGATTCCCAGCGCCGTCAGCCATTCCTTGAGCACGCCCTGGTTGCCGAACCAGTAGATCAGCGAGATCGCCGACAGCAGCGACGGTGCCAGCAGCGGAATCAGCGTGATGCCGCGGAACAGCGCTTTGCAGCGCATGCGGCTGCGCGTCAGCGCGTAAGCGAAGGCGAAAGCGGTCGGCACCGTGACCACGGTGGTCAGTGCCGACACCCACAGGCTGTTCCACAGCGAGTCCAGCAGCGCCGGCGTCTGCGCGTAGCTGACGAAGTTGGCGATGCCGACAAAACCGCCGCTGCGGTCCTGCACCGCCTGCAGCAGCAACGCGGCCAGCGGCGCG
>JAUYAJ010000074.1 GCA_030693565.1 Rubrivivax sp. | reverse complement strand
CTGCGAGCGCCACACACGCAGGAAGATCGGCGGTTCGGCTGACAGTTCGCGGTGAATGCCGGCCGCGAGCACCTCCTGGTGGTGGTCCATGTAGTTGCGCACCGCACAGATGATCTTTTCGGCCTGCGGGATCACCGGCAGGAATTCGATCTCGGCCAGCGCCGCTTCGGGGCGCAAGCCGCCCAGCAGGCGCTCGCGCTGCGCGAAGTCTTCGCTGCCGATGAAGTCGGCCAGCGTGGCGTGGCCGCTGCGGGCCGCCAGGTCGACGACGCCGTCGTCGACCACAGCGCCCCAGGTGGCGCGGCCGCCGTGGCGGTAAGAGAGGAGTTTCATCGGCAGGGCCCTTGGGGTTGCAGCGCTGGGGTCGGCGCCGTGGACGGGTTCGTCATTTGTGCCCAACAATATGCTTTGTGCACAAAGGGATCCATGCGCACAAACCCGCGAATGTGCTTTGATCGCGTGCTGGAGAATCACCGTCGTGCCCGCAACCGCCGAATCCACCGTCGACACCGCCCCCTTGGCGGACCGCGCCTACCGCGAACTGCGCCAAGCCATCGTGCGCAACGAGTACGAGCCCGGCGAGCGCCTGCGTGTCGAGGAACTGAGCCAGCGTTTTGCGCTCAGCAGCAGTCCGCTGCGCGAAGCGCTGAACCGGCTCGCGCAGCAGGGGCTGGTGCGCGCGCTGGAGAACCGCGGATTCCGGGTCGCACCGTTGACCGTCGAGGGCGTGCGCGATGTCACCCGCGTGCGCCTGCTCGTCGAGTGCGAGGCTTTGCGCGACGCCATCGCCCATGGCACCGACGCCTGGGAGTCGGGCATGGTGGCGGCGGCGCATGGGCTGGCCTTGATCGAGCAGCGCGTCGGCGAACACCCGACGACGCTGGACGACGAGTGGTCGGCGCGCCATCGCGCCTTCCATCTCAGCCTGTACGCCGCCTGCAGCTCGCCGCTGTTGCTGGGCCTGGTCGATGTGTTGCTGGACAGCGCCGAGCGCTACCGGCGCTGGTCGGCCCGGCACCGCCAGGTGCCCCGGCGCAAGCACAGCGAACACCAGCAGATGCTGCAAGCGGCACTGGCGCGCGACGCTGATCTCGCGGAGCGCCTGCTGCGCCAGCACATCGGCTCGACTGCGCAGCTGGTGGCCGCGGGCCTGCAGGCGATGGCAGGCGCGGATCGCTCCTGAGGCCCTGCTGCGCGCTTGTGCGCGCGGCGCAAGCCGGCGTCAGCCCCAGCGCGAGTCCAGCGCCTCCAGCACTTCGTCGAGCAGGTGCAGGAAGCGCGGCACGTCGACCGGCTTGGTCACATAGTGGGCCGCGCCCAGCGTCAAGGCTTCGGTGATCCGGGCCGCGGTGGCATCGGCCGAGACCACCAGCACCGGGATGGGCGCCAGCCCATCGTCGCGCTTGAGGTGGCGCAGCAGTTCGAGGCCGCTGATGTCGGGCAGCTGCATGTCGAGCAAGATGAGGTCGGCCGGCCGAGCGCGCAGCGCCGTCAGCCCGTCCAGGCCCAGCATCGACACTTCGAGGTCGACCTGGGGCCGCTGGGCCAGGATGCCGCGCATGACCTCGACATTGGTCGCGTTGTCCTCGATGTAATGAACGCGGCGCCGCCGATAGGGGCCGATCGGCGCCGGCGCGCTGTCGGCCGCAGGGGCCTGGTGGGCGGCGGCTGCTGCCGGCAGGCGCAGCGTGAAGGTCGAGCCGGCGCCTGCGGTGCTGCTGGCGGTCAGCGCGCCGCCCATCAAGTCCACCAGCCGGCGCGCGATCACCAGGCCGATGCCCGTGCCTTCGATCGCCGTGCCTTCACGGCCGAGGCGGTTGTAGGGCTGGAACAGGTCGCGCAGCTGGCCGGCCGTCATGCCCAGGCCGGTGTCCGCCACCTTGAGCACGACCCAGCCGTCGCCGTCGGCCTGGGCGCTGAGCGTCACCGAGCCGCCTTCGCGGTTGTACTTGACGGCGTTCGACAGCAGGTTGGTCAGCACCTGGGTCAGGCGGGTCTGGTCGGCCAGCACGGTGTGGCTGCCGGGCGTGAGCTGCAGGTCGACATGCAGCCCGCGCAGGCGCGCCGATGCTGCCACCAGACCGATGCATTCGGTCGCCAGCGCCGCCAGATCGAGCGGCCGCGGCGCCAGCTGCACCAGGCCCGACTCGATGCGCGCCAGGTCGAGGGTGTCGTTGATCATCTCCAGCAAATGCCAGCCGGCGCGCTGGATCTGCGCCGTCCAGTCGCGCTGGTGGCCGGTCAGCGCTGGTTCACGGTCCATGCCGAGCAGCTGTGCAAAGCCGATCATCGCGTTCAGCGGCGTGCGCAGTTCATGGCTCATGCGGGAGACGAACTCGTTCTTGGCCTGATTGGCGGCCACAGCCTGTTCGCGTGCGCTCTCCGAGGCCTCGAGTCGCAGGTGCTCGCTGATGTCTTCCACCACGCCGGCCAGGCGCTGTGGCGCGCCGTCGCCGTCGCGCAGCGCCGTCACCTGAACCCGGGCCCAGAAGACACGGCCGCTGCGCGCCTGCATGCGCAACTGGCGCGGTGCCGCCAGCGAGTGCCCATCGAGCAGGCGCTGCAACAGGCGCTGGTTCTCCGCGCGTTCGTCAGCGTGCGAGATGTCGTCGAAGCGCAAGCTCAGCAGCTCCGCGGCCGTCGCGCCGAGCATCTCGCACAGGCGTGGATTGGTCTCGATGATGGCGCCACGGGCGTCGAGGAAGAACACGCCGATGGGCACATGGTCGAGGATGCTGCGCAGCCGCGACTCACTGTCGCGCAGCGAGGCTTCGACCTGACGGCGCTCGCTGACCTCGCGCTGCAGTTCCGCCGTGCGCAGCGCGACCTCCAGCCGCACCTGATGGGCGCGGCCGCTGACCGTCAGCAAGAGCGCGCCGAGCAGCGCGGCGCCCAGCAGCCCGGTCACCGACAGCAGCCCGGTGTTCGATGTCTTCAGGTGCGAGAACGATGACGGCGGCATGGCGATCCGCAGCTCCCAGTCGCGGCCGCCGAACTGCAGGCTGCGCCGGGCCGTCAGCCCGGCCGCCGCGCTGCGCGCGTCGCAGGCGCTGCCACCGGCCAGCAGTGGCCGGGTCGCCGCTGGATCGAGGTCGACCAGGCACCAGCTCAGCGCGGCGCTGCCGCTGTGGGCCAGCGCCGCCAGCGTGCGCTCGGCACCCAGGGTGACGAAGACGACACCCTGGAAGCGTTCCGGGTCGGCGCTGCCAGCGGCCGCGGTCTCGGGGCCGGTGCTGAACAAGGCCTGGTAGAGCACAACGCCGGTTTCGTCGCCGCTCGATTGGGTCAGCCTGAAGCCGGCGCTGGCTGCCGGCAGGCCGCTGTGCTGGCTGCGTTGGATCGCCTCGCGCGCCGCCGGTATCGACAGCGCGTTGACGCCCAAGGCGCCGGCGTTGCCGCTGCGCGGCTCGATCTGGCGGATCGCCACCACGTCGGCGTCGCCGCGGCTGCCTTCACCTTCGCGGTCGAAGACCCGGTAGTCCACCAGGCCCTCGGCCCGGGCCCTGGATTCGAAGGCCGGGATCGCCGCCCGCGGCACACGCACGCTGTAGCCGATGGCCTGCAGCGCCGGCCTCTGCTGCAGCCACCAGCGCGAGGCATCGCGTAAGCTGTCTTCGCCGAGGTCGCCGCGCGCCAGGTAGGCGCTGTGCACCGCTTCGAGCGCGTGCAGCGGCGACAGCAGGCGGGCGCTGATGGCCGCGGTCAAGGTGTCGGCCTCGTGCAGGAAATCGGTCTGAGCCAGTTCCTTGTCCCAGCGGTTGACGGCCGCCGTGGCCAGCCCCAGCAACACCGTGGCCATCAGCAGCGGCAGGCCGACCGACAGCCGCCGCGGCCGCCAGAGTTCGCGCGGCTGGCCGATCAGCGTCAGCACCAGCGGCGCGGCGATCAGCACGCCCAGCGTGTCGCCCACCCACCAGTTCCAGGCATTGAGCGCGATTTGCGGCCCTTCGAGCACGCCGCGCGCGGTCAGGGCCGCGGTGGCGCCGGTGGCATTGACCACGCAGGCCAGCGCGGCGCCCAGCAGGCCGAAGCGCAAGACGTCGCGTGACGCGGTCAACGTCTGCGGGTCGGCGATGAAGCGGCGCA
>JAUYAJ010000718.1 GCA_030693565.1 Rubrivivax sp. | reverse complement strand
CGTCGTCTACGGAGGGCGTCGATAGAATTGAACTTGACGTCAACGTCAATGCCCCCGCCCATCCGCGCCGCCCGGCGGCGCGCAGGAGACCGCCCCCATGCCGACGCTCACGTCGAAGCTCAACCCGCGCAGCGACGACTTCAAGGCCAGCACGGCAGCGATGCGCGCCCTGGTCGACGACCTCAATGCCAAGCTCGCCACGGTGGCGCTGGGCGGCGGCGAAGGCCCGCGCGCCAAGCACCTGGCGCGCGGCAAGCTGCTGCCGCGCGAGCGCGTCGAGATGCTGCTCGACCCCGACACCCCGTTCCTGGAGATCGGCGGCCTGGCCGGCCTGAACCTGTACAACAACGCCGCGCCGGGCGGCGGGCTGATCGCCGGCATCGGCCGTGTCAGCGGCGTCGAGTGCCTGATCATCTGCAACGACGCCACCGTCAAAGGCGGCACTTACTACCCGATCACGGTGAAGAAGCACTTGCGCGCGCAGGAGATCGCGCAGCAGAACCGGCTGCCCTGCATCTACCTGGTCGACAGCGGCGGCGCCAACCTGCCCAACCAGGACGAAGTGTTCCCCGACCGCGACCACTTCGGCCGCATCTTCTACAACCAGGCGCAGATGTCGTCGCTGGGCATCCCGCAGCTGGCGGTGGTGATGGGCTCGTGCACCGCCGGCGGCGCCTACATGCCGGCGATGAGCGACGAGACCATCATCGTCAAGAACCAGGGCACGATCTTCCTCGCCGGCCCGCCGCTGGTGAAGGCGGCGATCGGCGAGATCGTCAGCGCCGAGGACCTCGGCGGCGGCGACGTCCACACGCGCTTGTCGGGCGTGGCCGACCACTTGGCCGAAAACGACATGCACGCGCTGGCGCTGGCGCGCGCCGCCGTCGCCAACCTGAACTGGCGCAAGCCCGATCAGCTGCTGCTCAGCGAGCCGCGGCCGCCGCAGTTCGACGCCGCCGAACTGCACGGCGTGATCCCGGTCGACGTGCGCAGGCCCTTCGACGTGCGCGAGGTGATTGCGCGCATCGTCGACGGCAGCGACTTCGACGAATTCAAGGCCCGCTACGGCACCACGCTGGTGACCGGCTTCGCCCGCATCGACGGCATGCCGGTGGGCATCATCGCCAACAACGGCGTGCTGTTCAGCGAGAGCGCGATGAAGGGCGCCCACTTCATCGAGCTGTGCTGCCAGCGCCGCATTCCGCTCGTCTTCCTGCAGAACATCACCGGCTTCATGGTCGGGCGTAAGTACGAGGCCGAGGGCATTGCCAAGCATGGCGCGAAGATGGTCACCGCGGTGGCCACCGCCACCGTGCCCAAGTTCACCGTCATCATCGGCGGCAGCTTCGGCGCCGGCAACTACGGCATGTGCGGCCGCGCCTACAGCCCGCGCATGCTGTGGATGTGGCCGAACGCGCGCATCAGCGTGATGGGCGGCGAGCAGGCCGCCAGCGTGCTGGCCACCGTGAAGCGCGACGGCATCGAAGCCAAAGGCGGCCAGTGGAGCGCGGCCGACGAGCAAGCCTTCAAGCAGCCCATCCTCGACCAGTTCGAAGAGCAGGCCCATCCGTATTTCGCCAGTGCCAGGCTCTGGGACGACGGCATCATCGACCCCGCCGACACGCGCCGCGTGCTGGCCTTGGCGATCAGCGCCAGCCTGAACGCGCCCATCCCCGAGACGCCGCGCTTCGGTGTCTTTCGCATGTGATGGCGCGGCGCTGCGCCTCGCGCGAACCCGGAACCCTAGGATGAGCAAGCCGACGACGATCCGCCCGCTGGCCGCCCGCGACTCGATGGACGCGTTGACGGCCTTGCTGCACCGCGCCTACGCGCCGCTGGCGGAGCAGGGCATGAACTTCACCGCCGCCACCCAGACCGCCGAGCAGACGATGCGGCGCGCCGCCGAAGGCCAGTGTTTTGTTGCCGAATGCGACGGCGAGCTGATCGGCACCGTCACCGTCTGCGGACCTTACGAAGAAAGTGTGGCGCCGTGGGCGGTGGCTGCGCCTTGGTTCCGCGAGCACGGCACGGCGCATTTCCACCAGTTTGCCGTCGCCCCCGGGCGCCAGCGCGAAGGCCTGGGCCGGCGCTTGATCGGCGCCTGCGAGCAGTGGGCGCTGGACCACGGCTACCAGCGCATGGCGCTCGACACCGCCGAGCCGGCGAGCGACTTGCGCGCGCTCTACAGCCGGCTCGGCTACGAGCTCGTCGGCCAGGTGCAGTGGGAAGGCAAGAGTTACCGTAGCGTGATCATGCGCAAGTCGCTCGACCGCTCGCCGCTGCGCGAACACCTGCAGACGATGGCGCGCTACAACCTGTGGGCCACGCGCGAACTGCTGACCCATGTCGACGCGTTGCCCGAGGCCGACTACCGGCGCGACGCCGGGCTGTTCTTCAAGAGCGTGCACGGCACGCTGAACCACTTGCTGGTGGGCGAACACCTGCTCTGGCACGAGCGTTTCGCCAGCGGCCAGACGCCGGCGCTGCGACTGGACGATGAGGCCGAGCCCGATCGCGCCCGCTTGCGTGAACGCCTGATCGAAGGCGCGATGGCCTGGCTGCCGATGCTCGACATCTGGTCCGATGCGCGCCTGCAAGGCCGCTTCGACTACCTCAGCCTGAGTGGTCAGCCGGTGTCGCTGCCCTTCTCCGCCACGCTGGGCCATGTCTTCAACCACGCCACCCACCACCGCGGCCAGATCACGGCGGCGATCACGGCGATGGGCCACGACTGCCCGGAGATCGACCTGGTGTGGATGCTGCAGAACGAAAGTCGCAAGGCATGACCGCGACGCTCGACATCCGGCGCCCGTCGGCCCATGTGGCCGAGGTCTGGCTGAACCGCCCCGAGGTGCGCAACGCCTTCAACGACGGTGTCATCGGCGAGCTCACGGTGGCTTTCCGAACGCTGGGCGCTGACCCTGATCTGCGCGCCATCGTGCTCGGCGGCCATGGCAAGGCTTTTTGCGCCGGCGCCGACCTGGGCTGGATGCGCACCATGGCCGGCTACAGCTGGCAGGAGAACCATGCCGACGCCGCCCGGCTGGCCGAGATGCTGTGGACGATCTACAGCTGCCCGCTGCCGGTGCTGGGGCGCATTCACGGCGACTGCTACGCCGGCGGTGTCGGCCTGGCAGCCGTCTGTGACCTGCTGGTCGCCGCCGACGGTGTGCAGTTCTGTTTGAGCGAAGCGCGGCTCGGCCTGCTGCCGGCGACCATCGGGCCGTATGTCGTCAAGGCGCTGGGCGAGCAGGCGTCGCGGCGCTGGTTCCTCACCGCCGAGCGCTTCGACGCCGCGCGCGCGCAGGCGCTGGGCTTTGTCCACGAAGTCGTCGCCGCCGACGCGCTCGACGCCAAGCTCGGCGAACTGGTGGCGCTGCTGGTGGCCAATGGCCCGGCGGCGGTGAAGGCCTGCAAGCAGTTGGTGAAGGACGTTGCTGGCCGACCGATCGACGCCGCGCTGCGCGACGAGACGGCGCGCCGCATCGCCGATGTGCGCGCCAGCGACGAAGGCCGCGAAGGCGTGCAAGCCTTTCTGGGCAAGCGCGAGCCGGGTTGGCGGTGATGGCAGCGATGGGCGACCGAGTCGTGGAGTACTGAATGTTCAAGAAAATCCTGATTGCCAACCGCGCAGACCGCTGGCGCGCAGCGCCAGTGGCGGCGAAGCCAGAATGCCTGGCACGCGCAGCGTGCGCAGGCGATCGAGACGCGGGGCACTGAATGTTCAAGAAAATCCTGATTGCCAACCGCGGCGAGATCGCCTGCCGCGTCGCCACCACGGCGCGCCGCCTGGGCGTGCGCACGGTCGCGGTCTACTCCGACGCCGACGCCGACGCCAAACATGTGCAGGCCTGTGACGAAGCCGTTCACGTCGGCGCCGCGGCGCCGCGCGAAAGTTACCTGCGCTGGCAAGTCATCATCGACGCCGCCCTGGCCAGCGGCGCCCAGGCGGTTCACCCCGGCTACGGCTTTCTGAGCGAGAACGAGGACTTCGCGCGCGCCTGCGCCGACGCCGGGCTGGTGTTCATCGGCCCGCCGCCGGCGGCCATCGCCGCCATGGGCAGCAAGGCGGCGGCGAAGTCGCTGATGGGGCAGGCCGGCGTGCCGCTGGTGCCGGGTTACCACGGCGCCGACAACGACCCCGCGCTGCTGCAGCGCGAGGCCGAGGCGATCGGTTTTCCGGTGCTCATCAAGGCCAGCGCCGGCGGCGGCGGCAAAG
>JAUYAJ010000716.1 GCA_030693565.1 Rubrivivax sp. | reverse complement strand
AGCGAGTGGGGCAGCACCCGGCCAGCCGCGTCGCCGAGCTCACGCCCAGGCTGTGGAAGCAGCACTTCGCCGACCAGCCACTGCGGTCGGACTTGCACGGGATCGGCGCGTAGGCAAGAACGCCGCGGGGTTACCGCTTACCCAACCGCACCATGTTGCGCCGGCTGGCGCAAGACATGCTGCCGGGCGGCATGTCGGTGATCATGCTCGACCTGGCGCGGCTGCGCACCGTCAACGAAGTGCTGGGCTATGACACCGGCGACACCTTGCTGGTGCAGATTGCCGAGCGCTTGCGCGCGGCAACCGCGTCGCCTGTGCCGGGCGGGCCGGCACCGGTGCTGGCGCGGCTGTCGGGCGGTGTTTTTGCCGTGCTCTGCCTGGAGCGCGACCGCGCCGCCGTCGAATGCCTGCGGCGCCAGGTCGACGAGGCCTTGACCGCGCCCATGGTCTGCGGCGGCCATGCGGTCGACATCCAGCTCGTCTACGGCATTGCCGAATGCCGCGGCGACGCTGCGCTCTCGGTCGAAGACCTGCTGCGGCGCGCCGACCATGCACTGGGCGAGGCCAAGCGGCTGCGTCGCGGCTGGGTCTGGCATGTGCCCGAGGACGACACCGCGCGCGCGCGTCAGCTCAGCTTGCTGTCCAGCCTGCGCAGCGCGGCGGCGTCGGGCGAGCTCGAGATGTGGTTGCAGCCCAAACAATGCCTGCAGAGTGGCCAGGTGGTCGGCATGGAAGGGCTGGTGCGCTGGCGCCACCCCGAGCGCGGCTATGTCTCGCCGGCCGAGTTCATTCCTTTCGCCGAGCGTGCCGGCCACATCGGCGTCGTCACCGAATTCATGCTGGCGGCGGCGCTGCGTGTGCTGGCGGGCTGGCGCACCAGCCAGCCGCAACTGAGCATCGCCGTCAACATCAGCGCGCTCGACATCCAGGACCTGGGCTTTGCCGCCCGTGTCGAGCAGATCGCCAGGCACTGGCAGGCGCCACTGCAGAACCTGCGGCTGGAGATCACCGAAAGCAGCTTGATGGAAGACGCCGACCGCGCCTTGCCGGTGCTGCAGGCACTGCGTGAGCTCGGCGTGCAGTTGTCGATCGATGACTTCGGCACCGGCTACTCGTCGCTGGCCTACCTGAAGCGGCTGCCGGTCAACGAACTGAAGATCGACCGCAGTTTTGTAGCCGACGCCGACGGCCAGTCCGAGGCCCAGGCGCTGCTGCGCACCATCGTCAACCTCGGTCACAGCCTGAACATGACCGTCACCGCCGAAGGCGTCGAGCGGCCGCAGGAGCTGGCACTGCTGCGCGAGATCGGCTGCGACCTCGCGCAGGGCTACCTGATCAGTCGGCCGATGGATCCGCAGGCGGCAGCGCGCTACGTGGCTGCGCTGCCGGCAACGGCGCTTCCTGCCAGCGAAGCTGGTGCGGATCGAAGCCGAGTGCCAGCGTTGGCTTGACGATGGCGAAGCAGGGCGAGACGTCGAAGTCACGCGGCACGAACAGGCTGTGGTGGCGCACGCGCAGGATTTCGTCGACGCAGCCAACGCAGCGCGGGTCGGCCGACGGCACCATTTCCACATGCGGCAGGACCGCGTAGCGCACTGACTGGAAAGCCTGGGCGATCAGCGTCGAGCAGATCGCGCGCGTCGGGTCGCCGCTGCCCAGGGCCAGCATGCGCCGGCGCCAGCGCACCGGCACCGGCGGCAGCGGCAGCAGGTAGCGCGCCAGGTCGAACACATTCTTCAGGTCGTAGTGCAGCCCCAGCCGCGCCATCGCGTAGCCGAGCACGGCGTCGATCTCGGGGCGTCGAGCCCGACCGGCCGGCACACCCGTGTGTGCAGCCCGGCGTACTCGTCCAGACCGACCGCGCGCACGCCATGCTCGACGTCGGCCTCGATGAAGCTGCAGGGCCGGCCACGGGCATCGACCAGGCCGGCACCCGCGCCAACGTGGAGGGCGGCGTGCGACCAGGTGGTCTGGGTCAGGTATTTGATCGCGACGCTGATGCGCGACTGCCCTTCCACAAGCAGCACATCGCCCGGCTGCAGGCAGGCCTGCAACAGCGCCGGGTCGGTGGGCAGGCCCACGGTGCCGTCGCCGCTGCTGGGTTGGCTCAAGTAACGGCTGAGCCAGGCGCCCAGCCAGCCCATGCCGGCGGCACTGGCCTGCGCCACCTGTCAGCCCTGCGTTGGCGGCAGGTGTCGCCAGGGGCGCAGTGACGTGGCCGTGTTCATGTCAGGGCTTGAAGTTCGCCAGATAGTGCGCCAACTGCGCCAGGTCGCCGTCGGCCAGGCCGCGCAGCGTCGACGCCATGATGGTGTCGCGGCCCGGTCCGGGCTTGTCGCGGAAATCCTTCATCGACAGCAGCAGGTAGGCCTCGTTCTGGCCCGCCAGCCGCGGTACCTGTTGCTGCCCGGCATAGCTGGGCAAGTGGCAGGTGCCGCACAGGAGCTGGCGCGACAGCTCGGCGCCGCGCTGGTAGCTGCCTGCCTGCACCACGGCCGGCTTGGCTTGCAGCGGCTGGGCGGCGAAGTGACGGGCCAGCGCCACGATGTCCTCGTCGCTCATGCCCTTCATCACCTCGGCCATCGACGGGATGTCGCGCAAGCCCTCGCGGATGATCACCAGCTGGTTCTCGATGAACAGCTTGGGCTGACCCGCCAGCGAGGGGAATTGCGGCACCTGGGCGTTGCCGCCCGGCCCGTGGCAGGCGGCGCATTGCTCAAGCAAGCGGGCCGGCGGCTGCGCGAGCGCAGCGCCGGCCCCCCCGAGCAGCCAGGCCGCGGCCAGCCAGACCAGCGCGCGGCCCGTGCGCTCAACGGCCATGCGTGATGCGGTAGATGGCGCCGAGTTGCTCGTCGGACACCAGCATCGAGCCGTCGGGCAACTGCAGCAGGTAGGCCGGGCGGCCCGAGAAGCTGTCGTTGCTGGAGTCGAGGAAGCCGGTCATGAAGGGCGTGATCTTGGCGTTCTTGCCATCGGCGTCGGCGCGCACGGTGACGACGTCATAGCCGTACTTCTTGGTCCGGTTCCACGATCCCTTGCGGGCGACGAAGAGCAGGTTCTTGTACTCGGCGGGGAACATGTTGCCGGTGTAGAAGTGCGCGCCCATCACGGCAGAGTGCGGCCCCATGGTCTGCACTGGCAGTGTGACGCCGTCGCAAGGTTTGTCCTTCTTCAAGTCCTTGTCGGGCACGGCGTTGGCGTGGCAGTAAGGGAAGCCGAAGTTCTCGCCGACCTTGGACAGTCGGTTGAGTTCGTCCTCGGGGCCGTCGTCGCCCATCCAGTCGCGGCCATGGTCGGTGAACCAGAGTTCCTTGGTCACCGGATGCCAGTCGAAGCCAACCGAGTTGCGCACGCCACGGGCAATGACTTCCATGCCCGAGCCGTCGGCGTTGTAGCGCCGGATCTGGGCGTATTCCTCGCCCGGCACGCAGATGTTGCACGGCGCGCCGAAGGGCACGTAGAGCTTGCCGTCGGGGCCGAAGCGGATGTACTTCCAGTTGTGGTGTTGCTCGGGCGGCAGCTTGAAGGCGGCCGTCATGTCGACGGGAGCAACCGCGGGGTTCTTCTCGATGCCGTCGAAGCGCAGCACCTTGTCGATCGCCATCACGTAAAGGGCGCCGTTCTTGAAAGCCACGCCGGCGGGCTGCACCAGCTTGTCGACGACGACCCGGCTCGTGCGCTGAGCGCCGCCGTCAGTGACTTCGTAGACGCGGCCGATGCCGCGCGTGCCGATGTAGATCTTGCCGTCGTCGCCACGCGCCATCGCGCGCGCGCCAGGCATGCCGCTGGCCCAGACCTCGGCCTTGAAGCCGGGCGGCAGCTTGAAGCTGTTGATGGGGATGTCGGCCGCCGGTGTCACCGTCATGCGCCCGGGCACAGGAGCCAGGGTCGAGGTGGACATGTCGGCAGCGCGACCTTGTTGCCAGGCCGGCGGCGCAGCGGGGGCGGCGGCAGGGGCGGGCTGGGCGAATGCCGGCGCGGCCGACAAGGCCAGCAGCGCGGCTGCCAGGGTTGACTTCTTGAACATCGTGTCTCCTCTCGTTGTATGCACTCGCGGCGACCGCCGCGGAGCGCAAACGATTATGTCCGCTTGCCGTGCGCCGCGTCGGCGGCCACCGTGGCCGAAGTTTTTTCGACCGCGCTGTAAGAATGCCGGCCCGTTATGCGTCTAAGCAACACGGAGGCGTTGTCGCACAGCACGTCCCGTTGGCCGCTGGCGGCGTCTGCGCCGCTGGCGGAGCATCGACCACCCACCCCCTGTCAGATGGAGACCCGAATGACACAAGTCCACACCCCCAAGCTGCCCGC
>JAUYAJ010000715.1 GCA_030693565.1 Rubrivivax sp. | reverse complement strand
CCTTCGGGTAGGCCCCCAGAAAGCGCCCCCTCGGCGTTGCAAATGCTCGCCGGGTCTACGGACCCGTCTGCGCTTTGCGCCTTGAGGGCGCCCTTTCTGGGGGTCTACGCGGGCGTGATTCATATCTTCACAGCCTCTCAGCCCTGGCGCTCGTGCCAGCCGAAGAAGGCCAGCACCTCGTCGCGCCGGGCCCAGGTGTCGGCCTCGCCCAGCGCCATCAGCTCGCGCGTGTACGGCGCCTCGAACAGCAGGTAGCTGGCCAGCGCGGCGCCGCGCGCTTCGGTGCCCTGCCCGCCGACGCCGACGCCGCGCAGCATCGCGCGCACCGGCGCCGGCAAGCTGCCCAGGTGGCGCGCGGCGATGTCGTCCAGGCGCTGCGTCGGCGCGATCACCAGCGCCTCCAGCGACCGCAGCGGCGTGCCGACACGGGCGCTCTCGGGCAGCAGCGCCAGCGTGCGGTTGATGCGCTGCAAGCGCTCGACGTCCATCGCCAGCGCATCGAGGAAGATGCTCGACATCGCGTGGCCGGCAATCTGCGCCAGGCTGGGGTAGCCGGTGTCGGCGATGCGCCGGCCCGGTGGCTCCTGCAGGCGACCGGCGCCGATCACCAGCACACGCTGCGCGCCCAGGTGAATGGCCGCCGACAACGGCGCCGTCTGCCGCATCGAGCCGTCGCCGTACCAGCCGGTCTGGCCGTCGTGCTCAAGCTCGGTGGCCGGGAAGATGAACGGAATTGCCGACGACGCCATCAGGTGCGCATGGGTCAGTTTGGCCGGCACGGCGATGCGCTGCGAGCGCACCCACGATTCGGACTCGAAGGCCGACTGGAAGAAGGTGATGTGCTCGCCGCTGCTATAGCCCGAGGCGCTGATGGACAGCGCCTGCAGATGGCGCTTGGCCAGCAGTTGCGGCAAGCGGTCCAGCGGCACCAGGCGCTGCAGCAGATCGGCCAGCGGTGAGTTGTCGAACAGCGAGCGCGGCCGAGCGCGGCGCCAGCGCGCGATCACCCAGCCCACCGACAACATCGTCAGCCACTGGGCACCGCTGCGGATCACGCCCAGCGAGTCGGCGCGAAACACCTGGTCGGCGCTGAAGTTCTCCCAGACCTCGCAGACACCGTCGACCGAGGCATCGAAGCGGTCGATGTTGCAGGCCAGCGCGGCGGCGTTGATGGCGCCGGCAGAGGTGCCGCAAATGATGCCAAAGGGGTTGCGGCGCAGCGCACTGGCGCCGGCATGCTGGCGGCGCAGGCGGGCGATGGCGCGCAGCACACCGACCTGGTAGGCCGCGCGGGCACCGCCGCCGCTGAGCACCAAGGCGGTGAGCGGGGTGTCGTACATGCAGCCGACTCTAGACCGAAGCGGGTGCGGCGAAGGCCGAGGAAGACTGGCCTTCGCCGCCTTCTTCGCGGCCTTCTTCGCCGCACCAGCGCGCCGCCGTCATTCGTAGACGATTTGCGCCTGACCGCCGTGGGCGATCGCCTTCCAGCGTGCCAAGGCCTCGTCGCTGGGCCAGAAACGGGCGTCGGCGCCGAGTTCGAGCTCGGCCGTGGCCAGCTGCCGGCGCAGCCGCAGCCGCACCGACAAGCCCTGCATGACGTCGCCCTGCTCGCTGGCCTGCAAACGCGCCGGCCAAGTGCGCACGACATCGGCCACCGGCGGCAGCGGCGGCGCCCGCACGCCGGGCACCTCCGGCGCCAAGTCCACCGCCAGGTAGCGGCCGAAGCGCGCCCGCGCCGCCGCCAGGTCCCAGATCTGGCCGACGTTGAGCCGCAGCCCGCCGCTGAAGCGGTCTTGCTGCAACTTGCCCTGAACGATGATCAGCTCGTCCTCGCGCAGCAGCTCGCGGTTGGCGTCGATCAGATCTTCGCTGGCCACCGCCTCGATGGCTTCGCTGCCGTCGTCGAGCTTGAAGATCGCGACCCGGCCGCGCTGGCCGTTGACCAAGCGCATGTCGCTGACGATGCCGGCCAGCAATTGCGGCTCGCGGCTGTCGACAAGGTCGGCGATGTCGCGGCGCACGAAGCGCCTGACCTCGTCCTTGCTGGCGTCGAACAAATGGCCCGAGAGGTAAAAGCCCAGGGCGGACTTCTCCAGCATCAGGCGCTCGCGCAGCGTCCACGGCTCGGCCGCGACCAGCGCCGGCTCCTGGCTGCTCGAGCCATGGCTGTCGTCACCGAAGTCGAACAGCCCGCCTTGCTGGACATTGGCAGCCTGGGCATCGGCCCAGTCCAGCGCCAGACCGACGCTGGCCAGCGCCGTCGCCCGGTCGGGGTGCAAGGCGTCGAAGGCACCGGCCTTGATCAAGGCCTCGACGACGCGCTTGTTGATGCGCTGGCGGTCGACCCGGGCGCTGAAGTCGAACAAGCTGCGGAAGGGCCCGCCGCCACCGCCGTCGCTGCCTTCACGGGCGGCGACGATGGCCTCGATGGCGCCGGCGCCAGTGCCCTTGATCGCCCCCAGCCCGTAGCGCAGCCGCTTGTCGTCGATGGGCTCGAAGCGCGCCACGCCGCGGTTGACGTCGGGCGCTTCGACGCTGATGCCGAACAGCTTGGCGTCGGCCAGCAAGACCTTGAGCTTGTCGGTGTTGTCAGCCTCGATGGTCATGTTGGCGGCGTAGAACTCCACCGTGCAATGCACCTTCAGCCAGGCCGTGTGGTAGGCCAGCACCGAGTAGGCGGCGGCATGGCTCTTGTTGAAGCCATAGCCGGCGAACTTCTCCATCAGGTCGAAGACTTCGTCGGCCTTTTCCTGCCCGATGCCTTGCGCCGCCGCGCCGGTGCGGAAGATGGTGCGCTGCTGCGCCATCTCTTCGGCCTTCTTCTTGCCCATCGCCCGGCGCAGCAAGTCGGCGCCGCCGAGCGAATAACCGCCCAGCACCTGCGCGGCCTGCATCACCTGTTCCTGGTAGACGAAGATGCCGTAGGTCTCGTCCAGCACCGGCGCCAGCAGCGGGTGCGGATAGGCAACCTCCTCGCGGCCGTTCTTGCGCGCGCAAAAGCTCGGAATGTTCTCCATCGGCCCGGGTCGGAACATCGCGTTGAGCGCGATCAAGTCTTCGAGCCGGGTCGGCTTGGCGTCGCGCAGCATGCCTTGCATGCCGCGGCTTTCAAACTGGAACACGGCTTCTGTCAGGCCGTCGGCAAACAGTTTGTAGACGCGGCCATCGTCCAGCGGCACGGTTTCCCAGCTGAAGTCCTGGCGTTTGGGCCGGCGCGCCAGGATGAAGTCCTTGGCCAACTCCAGGATGGTCAGCGTCGCCAGGCCGAGAAAGTCGAACTTGACCAGGCCGATGGCCTCGACGTCGTCTTTGTCGAACTGGCTGACGGCGCTGTCGCTGCCGGGTTGCTGGTAGAGCGGGCAGAAGTCGGTGATGCGCCCGGGCGCGATCAGCACGCCGCCGGCGTGGGTGCCAACGTTGCGCACCAGCCCTTCGACGCGGGTGGCCAGTTGCAGCAACTCGGCCACCTCTTCCTCGGCGGCCTCGCGGCGGTCGATCTCGGGCTCTTCGCTGCGGGCGTAGATGACGCCGGGGTCGGGTTTCTCGGGCACGCGCGCCAGCGTCACCGTCTTGCCCGGCGGCGCCGGGATCAGCTTGGCGATGCTGTCGACATGACCGTAGCCCATGCCGAGCACGCGGCCGACGTCGCGCAGCGCCGCCTTGGCCGCCATGGTGCCGAAGGTGACGATCTGGCTCACCGCGTCGCGGCCGTACTTGTCCTTGACGTAGTCGATCACGCGGTCGCGGTTGCCCTGGCAGAAGTCGATGTCGAAGTCGGGCATCGAAACCCGCTCGGGGTTGAGGAAGCGTTCGAACAGCAGCTTGTAGTGCAGCGGGTCCAGGTCGGTGATGAAGAGCGCATAGGCGACCAGCGAGCCGGCGCCCGACCCGCGCCCCGGCCCCACCGGGCAGCCGTTGTTCTTGGCCCAGATGATGAAGTCGCTGACGATCAGGAAGTAGCCCGGAAAGCCCATCTTGAGGATGGTGGCGATCTCGAACTCGAGCCGCTCGACATAGCGCGGCCGCTGCTTGGCGCGCAGCGCCGGTTCGGGGAACAGCGTGGCCAGCCGTTTGTCCAGGCCGTCCAGCGAGGCTTGGCGGAAGTAGTCGGCGATCGGCTGGCCGTCCGGGGTCGGGAAGTCCGGCAGCTGCGGCTTGCCCAGCACCAGCGACAGATTGCAGCGGCGCGCGATCGCCACCGTGTTGGCCAGTGCCGACGGCAGGTCGGCAAACAGCGCTTCGAGCTGGGCCTGGCTCTTGAAGTACTGCTCGCGCGAAAAGCGCTTGACCCGCTTGGCGTTGCCCAGCAACTCGCCGTCGGCGATGCAGACCCGCGCTTCATGGGCTTCGAAATCGTCTGGCACCAGGAATTGCACCGGGTGCGTGGCCACCACCGGCAGCCCCAGCGACGCCGCCAGCGGCACTGCGGCGCGCACATGGGCTTCGTTGCTGGGCAGGCCGGCGCGCTGCAGCTCGATGTAGAAGCGCTGCGGGAACAGCGCGGCCAGCCGCTGCGCTGCCGCCAGCGCGCGCTCGCGGTCGCCGGCCAGCAAGGCGCAGCCGACGGCGCCGGCATCGGCGCCCGACAACGCGATCAAGCCGCCGCCCAGCTCTTCCAGCCACTCCCACTTGATCCAGGCCTGGGAGCGCTGGGCGTTTTTCGTCCAGCCGCGCGCCAGCAACTCGCACAGGTGCAGCCAGCCCTGGCTGTCCTGCACCAGCAGCAGCAGCCGGCTCGGCTGCTTGTCGGCGCCGCCGGCCAGCAGCGGCTCCATCCAGACGTCGACACCGATCAGCGGCTTGACGCCTTCGCCCCGGCACGCCTTGTAGAACCTGACGGCGCCGAACAAGTTGCTGAGGTCGGTGATGGCCAGCGCGGCTTGGCCGTCAGCGCGCGCCGCCTCGGCCAGGGCGTCGATGCGCAGGCTGCCGTCGACGACGGAAAATTCGGTGTGGCTGCGAAGGTGGACAAAGCTCATGCGGGGCGGGACTCGGCGGGAAGGCGTTGCAGGCGGGCGAAGCGAGGATTGCGAGTCATTATCGGCCGCCCCGACCGGGCCGGCGGCGCCTGCCGGCTGCCTACAATTGCGCCCGTGAACGCCATCCTCAACGTCAGCGCCTACCGCTTCGTCGGCATCGACGACGGCGCCGATCTGCGCCAGCGCCTGTTCGCCAGCGCCCAGGCCGCCACGCTCAAAGGCACGGTGCTGCTGGCCCCGGAAGGCATCAACCTGACGCTGGCCGGCGCGCCGGCGGCGCTGCGCGGCTGGTTGGCGGCGCTGCAGGCCGACGCCCGCTTCAAAGGCCTGCCAGTGAAGGAAAGCTTCAGCAGCGCCCAGCCTTTCGGCCGCCTGTTCGTCAAGCTCAAGCGCGAGATCATTCGCATGAACCAGCCCGACTTGCGCCCTGCCGCCGGCCGCGCGCCGGCGGTCGACGCGCCGACGCTGGCGCGCTGGCTGGTGCAAGGACACTGCGACGCCGGCCGGCCGCTGGCGCTGCTGGACACACGCAACGGCTTCGAGGTTGACGCCGGCGCTTTCGAGGGTGCAATCGACTGGCGGCTGCACAAGTTCAGCGACTTCCCGGCCGCGCTCGACGCCCACCTGGACACGCTGCAAGGCAAGACCGTGGTCAGCTACTGCACTGGCGGCATCCGCTGCGAGAAAGCCGCGCTGGCGATGCAGGCGCGCGGCCTGCCCCATGTGCTGCAGCTCGACGGCGGCATCCTCCAGTACTTCGAAGACACCGACGGCGCGCCGCACTGGCGCGGTGACTGCTTCGTCTTCGACGAGCGCATCGCCCTCGACCGCAGCCTGGCCGCCGCCGAGCCCGCATGACAGGCTGGCTGCGCCGCCTGATCGGCATCCTGATCATTCTCACCGCGGTGGCGGTGACGCTGTCGCGCGCCCCCGACCGGCCGGTGGAGACGCTGGTCGCACGCTGGGCGCCGCCGCCCTCGGAGTTCATCGACGTCCAGGGCCAGCTCGTGCACCTGCGCGACGAAGGCCCGCGCGGCGACTCGCTGCCCATCGTGCTGATCCATGGCACCTCGGCCAGCCTGCACACCTGGGAGGGCTGGGTCAAGGCGCTGCGGCCACAGCGCCGCGTCATCAGCTTCGACCTGCCCGGCTTCGGCCTCACCGGGCCCAGCGCCAACGCCGACTACCGCGGCGACACCTACGCCCGCTTCGTGCTCCAGTTGATGGACCACTTGCAGGTCCAGCGCTTCATCGTCGGCGGCAATTCGCTCGGCGGTGAAGTGGCCTGGCGCACCGCCCATCGGGCGCCCGAGCGTGTCGAGCGGCTGATCCTGGTCGACGCGCTGGGCTTGCCATTCGAATCGAGTCGCATGCCGGTGAGCTGGCAAGTGCTGCAGATTCCGCTGCTCGGCCGCATCAGCGAGTCGCTGCTGCCGCGGCCGCTGGTGGCGCAAGACCTGGTCGGTGTCTACGGCAGCCCCGAGGGCGTCAGCAGCGAACTGGTCGACCGTTACTTCGAGCTGGCGCTGCGCGAAGGCAACCGGCGCGCGCTGGCCCAGCGGCTGGCCCAATGGGAGCCCGGCGCCGACGCCGCGCTCATCGACACCCTGAAGCTGCCGACGCTGATTCTCTGGGGCGGCCGCGACCGCTTGATTCCACCGCCAGTGGCGCAGGAGTTCCAGCGCCGCATCGCCGGCAGCCAGCTGGTGATGTTCGAGCGCCTGGGCCATGTGCCGCAGGAAGAAGACCCGGCTGCCACCGTGGCGCCGGTGCTGGCCTTCATCAAGGGCCGCTGAGCCGCCCCTCAGCCGGCGCCGAACATGGCGTCGATGGCGGCCATGAAAACCTTGAAGTCCAGCGGCTTGGTCCAGTAGCCGTCCATGCCGGCCTGCAGCGCACGCTCGATCTCGACCGGCAAGGCGTTGGCCGACAAGGCGATGCAGCGGATGGCCGCGGTGCTGGGGTCGGCGCGCAGCTGGCGCAACACCTCGAAGCCGTCGAAGTCGGGCAATTGCATGTCGAGCAGCACCAGGTCGGGCTGGAGCTGGCGCGCCAGCGCCACCCCGCTGGCGCCGTCAACGGCGACATGCAGACGCAGCGCCGGCCGCGTCGCGATGAGTTCGCTGACGATCATCGCGTTGACCGGGTTGTCTTCGATGTAGAGCAGCGTGGCGCGCCCGGGCGACGGCGCCATGCCGGCCGCGGGCAGCCGCAGTTCGAACACGCTGCCGACGCCGAGCTGGCTGCGCAGCGTCAGGCTGGCGCCCAGGCGCTCGGCCGAGGCCTTGGCAATGGCCAGGCCGAGCCCGTCGCTGTCAGCGCCAAGACCGTTGAAGGGCTCGAAAGCCTGCGCCAGCTGCGCCGCACTCAGGCCACGGCCGCTGTCCGAGACGCTGAGCACCACGGCGTCGCCGTCGCGCGCGGCGCCAAGGTGCACGTCACCGTCGATGCGGCTGTGGCTGATGGCGTGGCTGAGCAAGATGACCAGCAACTGGCGCAGTCGCGTCGACTCCGAGAGTACTTCGCCGTCGAACTCGCCGAGCTGCAATCTGACGCTGTGGTTCTGCAATGCCGGCGCCAGCAAGGCCAGCGTCTGCCGGGCCAGCGGCGCCAGCGCCACCGGCGCGCGTTCGATCGGCGCGGCGCCGCTGTCCAGGCCCGACAGTTCGAGCAACTGGTCGATCAGCGCCAGCAACTGCTGGCCCGCCGTCTGCACATGTTCGAGCCGGCGCAGCCGCTGGCTGGCGGTGTCGCTGGCGCGCTCGTCGGCCAGCAGCAGCTGGGTGAAACCGAGCACGGCATTCAGCGGCGTGCGCAACTCGTGACTCATGCGCGCCAGCAGGCGCGACTTGGCCTGGCTTTCGCGCGCGGCGATCTCGTGCTGCTGGCGCTGCGCATCGGCCGTGCGGCGGTCGGTGACGTCCCAGTTGACACCGATGCGGCGCACGATGCGGCCGAGCTCGTCGCGCAGCGGCGCCGAGCGCGAGGCCAGCCAGCGCAGACTGCCATCGGCGCGCACGATGCGGAATTCGTAGTTCGCAGCGCTGTCCTGATGCAGCGACTCGCTGTAGCACCGCGACACTTCGGCGCGATCATCGGGGTGTACCAGCGCCAGCCATTCGGCCCCGGTCAAGGGCTCGGCGCGCGGCGACATGCCGCGCAGCGTCCACATCGCCTCGTCCCAATGCGAGCGGCCGCTGCGCAGGTCGACCTCCCACGTGCCCAGGCCGACACCGCGCGCCGCCAGCAAGGCACGTTCGTCGGCGCCGCGCAAAGCCAGTTCGGTGGCGCGGCGCTCGGTGACGTCCAGCGCAACGCCGAGAAAGGCCACCGGCTCGCCCAGCGCATCGCGCTGGACGACGCGGCGCATCAAGACGCTGCGCCAGCGGCCGTCGGCGCTGCGATAGCGCGACTCCAGGTCGTCGGGACGCCGGCTGTTAAGCGCCGCGCACGCCGACGCCAGCACCTGCGGCAAGTCGTCGGGGTGGACGCAGGCGTTGGCTTCTTCGATCGACAAACCGTCGGGCCGCGGTGCGATGCCGAGAAAAGCATAACCCTGGGCGTTGTAGTGGACACGCTGGGTTTGCAAGTCATGCCGCCAGACGGTGATGTCGGCAATGGCCATCGCCAGCGACAGCTGCGACTCGACCTGGTCGAGCGAGCGCGCCAGCTCCCAGGCCCGGGTGTCGTCCATGACGACACCGATGACGCGCGCCGCACTGCCGTCAGCGCCGGCCACGACCCGCCAGCGCGAATGCACATGGCGCAGCGAGCCGCTGGGTGCACGCACCCGGTAGTCGTGCGCGTAGCGGCCGGGCTGTGACAAGGACGCCGTGAACGCCGCTGCCAGCCGGGCACGGTCGGGTTCTACGATGACTTGGGTGGCCGCGTCGAAGTGCGGCGCCCCCAAGGCCGGGTCCAGACCCCAGAACTCGAACAGGCGGCGATCCCAATGCCCATCCAGGGTCTGCGCGTCGCGCTCCCACGCGGCCACCTGGCCCAGTTCCTGGACGACGTCGATGCGCTCGCGCAGCCGCTCGATCTCGGCGCGCGCGGCCGCCAGCGCCGGGTCCGCTGTCAGCACCAGCAGATGAGCGCCAAGGGGCAGCCGACAGCTGTTCAGCCGCAAGATCATGCTGCCGGCAACCCGGTTGTCGACCATGAGCTCGACCGCGCCCGCGCCCGCGTCCAGCACGGCCTGCAAGCTGGCCGTGCTGGCGGCCGTCAAGCCCATCGCCACCGCCATCGACTGGCCGGCTGCCAGCGGCTCGCCGCCCGCCAACAGGCTGACGGCGGCGCCGTTGGCCCAGAGCAGCTGGCCGCCGTTGTCGACCAGCGCCGTGGCCGCCGGGCTCAGCGCCAGCAAAGCCATCGCATCGGCTGCGCCAAGGTTGCCCACCGGCTCGGCGTTGGCCATCAACGATGGCGATTCCCGGTTGAACTGCATTGGAACCGCCTCCGGGATAGCCAGCGTGTGTCAGCACTGCGCGCAGTCGCCCAGGCGGCAGCGTCGCCTGACAGTGTGGCCCAGAATGGTCGGCGCACAAATCGGGTTTTCATAGGTCTCAGGGACACAGAGTCATGGCAAAAACACAAACCCCAGCCGGTATGCGCGAGCGGACCTCGCTGGGCGCGCCAGTGCAAGGCGCGGTGATCGCGATCGAAGTCGTTGCCGGTCAAGCCGTCAGTGCCGGCCAGACCCTGGTGTTGCTCGATTCGATGAAGATGGAAGTGCCGCTGGTGGCGCCGCAGGCCGGCACCGTGCGCGCGCTGTTGGCGGCGGTGGGGGATGTTGTCGCCGAAGGCGACATCCTGGTCGAACTGAGTGCGGCCACCGGCCTGGCCGCCGAGCCCGCGGCCGCGCCGGCAGACAGCGGCCTGCGCGCCGACTTGCTGGCCTTGCAGCAGCGCCGCGCCTTGCTGCTGGACGCTGCCCGGCCCGAGGCCATGGCCAGGCGCCAGGCCCAAGGGCGGCGCAGCGCACGCGCCAACCTGGCCGACTTGCTGGACGAAGGCAGCTTGAGCGAATACGGCGGCTTTGCGGTGGCCGCGCAGCGCAGCCGCCGCAGCCTGGACGACTTGCAGCGCCAGACCCCCGCCGACGGCCTGGTCTGCGGCACCGGCAGCGTCAACGCGGCGCTGTTCGGCGCCGAGCGCGCCCAGGTCACCGTGCTGGCCTACGACTACACCGTGCTCGCCGGCACGCAGGGCGTGTTCAACCACCGCAAAAGCGACCGTGTGCTCGAACTGGCCGAGCGGCTGCGCCTGCCCGTCGTGCTGTTTGCCGAAGGCGGCGGTGGCCGCCCGGGCGATGTCGACTGGCTCGGCGTGGCGGGCCTGGACTGCACGACCTTCCAGCGCTTCGCCCGCCTGTCGGGCCAGGTGCCGCGCGTGGGCATCGTCAGCGGCCGCTGCTTCGCCGGCAACGCCGCCTTGCTGGGCTGCTGCGACATCATCATCGCCACCGAAGGCAGCAGCATCGGCATGGGCGGGCCGGCGATGATCGAAGGCGGCGGCCTGGGCCGCGTGGCAGCCGACGAGGTCGGCCCGGTGGCGATGCAATCGGCCAACGGCGTCGTCGACTTGCGCGTCGCTGACGACGCCGCCGCAGTCGCCGCCGCCCGCCAATACCTGGGCTACTTCCAGGGCGCACTGGCGAGTGGCGCCGCCGCCGGCGCCCAGGCATCGACGCTGCGCCAGGCATTGCCCGCCAACCGCAACGCCTTGTACGAGCCGCGCGAAATCCTGCACGCGGTGTTCGATGCCGGCAGCGTGCTGGAATTGCGGCGCGAGTTCGGCCTCGGCGTGGTGACGGCGCTGGCGCGGCTCGACGGCCGCGCGGTGGCGGTGGCAGCGAGCCAGCCGCGTCATCTGGGCGGCGCGCTCGACGCTCCGGCCTGCGACAAGCTGGCGCGCTTCATGCAACTGGCCGACGCCTTCGGCCTGCCGCTGATCACCTTCGTCGATACCCCGGGCTTCATGGTCGGCCCGGCGTCGGAGGCCACGGCGATGGTGCGCCACGCCTCGCGCCTGTTCGTCACCGCGGCGGCGCTGCGCGTGCCGGTGCTCAGCGTCGTGCTGCGGCGCGGTTATGGCCTGGGGGCGATGGCGCTGACCGCCGGCCACTTCCATGCCCCGGTGGCCACCGCCGCCTGGCCGAACGCCGAGTTCGGCGCCATGGGCATCGAAGGCGCGGTGCGACTGGGTTTTCGCAAGGAACTCGAAGCCGCGCCGGCTGACGAACGCGACGCGCTGTTCCAGCGCCTGGTCGACGCCGCCATCGAACGCGGTCAGGCGCTGAACATGGCCAGCCACCTGGAAATCGACGACGTCATCGACCCCGCCGACACCCGGCCCTGGCTGCTGCGCGGGCTGGCAGCCGCATGCGCACGTGAACTGCCGCCGCGCCGCGGCTTCATCGACACCTGGTGACGCTCAGAGCCCCGCGTGCGCGCGCACCGGCTCGCCGGCGGCGCGCCACGCGCTGTAGCCGCCTTCGAGGTGGCGCGCGTCGACACCCATTGCGCGCAGCGCCGCGGTCAGCCCCTGGCTGATTTCATGGCCATGGGCGCAGTAGACGACGACCGGTGCGCCAGCTTTGATGCCGTCCTTCCAGTCCAGCCACAGCGCCGGGTCGAGCCAGCGGCCATCCAGGATGTCAGCGTCATCGGCCTGGCGCACCTTGGCGCGGCGCACGTCGAGCAGCGTGAACTCGAATTTTCCGCGTTGCCACAACGCGAGTTCGGCGATGGTGATGGAGCTCATGGACGTTTCCCTTCTTACAGCCACAGGTGGATCGCCAGCCCGGTGACGGCGCAGGCGAAGATGACTTCGATGACACCGCGCTTGAAGCGGAACAAGGCCAGCGCTGCGGCCAATGCGATGACCGCCGAGGCGACGTCGAAAGGCCCGGCCAGCCCTTGCGGCCACAGCACGTGGTAGCCGAAGAACATCGCCAGGTTCAGGATCACGCCGACGACCGCGGCGGTGATCGCCGTCAGCGGGCCGGTGAACGTGATGTCACCGTGGGTCGACTCAACCAGCGGCCCACCGGCCAGGATGAAGAGAAAAGAAGGCAGAAAGGTGAACCAGGTCACCAGCGCCGCCGCCGCCGCGCCGGCCAGGAACAGGCGGTCGGGCCCGAACAGTGCCGCCAGCTCGCTGCTCTGGTAGCCGCCGACAAAGCCGACGAAGGCCACCACCATGATCAGCGGCCCTGGTGTCGTCTCGCCCAGCGCCAGGCCGTCGATCATCTGCGTGCCGCTGAGCCAACCGTAGTGCGTGACCGCGCCCTGGTAGACATAGGGCAGCACGGCGTAGGCGCCGCCAATGGTCAGCAGCGCCGCCTTGGTAAAGAACCAGGCCATCTGTGTCAGCGTGCCGTCCCAGCCCTGGCTGGCCAGCAACCAGGCCATTGGCGCCAGCCACAGCAGCGCGCCGATCAGCAGCACCGCGAGCAGCCGCGGCAGCCGAAAGCGCGCATGCGGCGGCGTCGGCGTGTCGTCGTCGATCAAGGCCGCGCCATGGCGGCGCTGCGCCGCGCCATGGCCACCGCCGGCGCGAAAGCGTTCCGGCGCCAGCCGCCCGCCCACATAGCCCACCACCGCCGCGGCGAGCACGATGGCCGGGAACGGCAGCTTGAAGGCGAAGATGGCGACGAAAGAGGCCGCCGCGATCGCCCACAGCACGCCGTTCTTCAGCGCCCGCGAGCCGATCCGGTAAGCCGCGTGCACGACGATGGCGGTGACCGCCGGCTTGATGCCGTAAAACAACCCGGCCACCAGCGGCAGGTTGCCAAAGGCGATGTAGATCCACGACAAGACGATCAGGATCAGCAGCGAAGGCAGGACGAACAAGGCACCGGCCACCACGCCGCCCCAGCTGCGGTGCATCAGCCAGCCCAGGTAGGTGGCGAGCTGCTGGGCCTCGGGCCCGGGCAACACCATGCAGTAGTTGAGCGCGTGCAGAAAGCGCTTCTCGCTGATCCAGCGCCGGCGCTCGACCAGTTCGCTGTGCATGATGGCGATCTGCCCGGCCGGCCCGCCGAAGCTGATGAAGCCGAGCTTGAGCCAGAAGCGGAATGCGACCCAGAACGGCACTGCGACCGGCGCATCGGCACTGGTGAGCTCGGAATTCATGCGGCGGCTTCCTTCTCGAATGTGATCCACAGGCCTTCGAACACACCGGCCGCGGCCAGCATCAGCTGGTCGTCGTCGGCGATGGCTTGTCGCATGCCGGCCAGCACACCTTCGACGCCGGCGGCCTCGGGCGGCATCACGCCGCCAACGTCCAGCCCATGCACGAGCACACCCAGGCGCAGCAGCGCCGGCGTTTCGAGCGCGAAGCTGGCCAGCAGCACCTCGAAGCTGACGCGGGCGCCGACATGGCTGAAAGCGGCGCCGTCGAAGTCGAAGCCCAGCGCCTGCGCCGGGCAGTCGGCCGGCGACGCCAGCCACAGAAAGCGCGCCTCGGGGTCGATGCAGCGGCGGATCAGCCAGGCGCAGGCCAGGCGGTCGACCCAGGGCCGGGCCCGCGTCGCCCAGAGCCGGCCGCGGTAGGCAGCGCGGTCCAGGCGCTCGATGCTGCGCCGCGCTGGCTGTGGCTCGCCTGGCGCCAGTGCGCGCGCCGCGGCGGCTTCAGCGTCGGCGAGCGCGGCGGCTGCCTGGCGCTGCGCTTCGGCGGGGAAGAAGTCGATGGCGGTGATCTGCTCGAAGCGCTTGCGCAGCTTGCGCAGCGCGGCGCCGGCATCAGTGGCACCGCGCAGCGCCGTGACCTCGCTCAGCAAGGCGCCGTAGTCGGCGGCGCGGTCGAACAAGGGCCGCAGGTCTTCGTCGACGCCATCGGCACGCAGCAGCCGCGCCATGCCGCCATGGCCTCGCACGTCGGCCGCCACCGCCGCCAGCGTGCGGCCATGCGCGTCGCCCTGCACGTCGTCGTTCGGCAGGGCATAGACGCCGTCGCGCAGCACCGCCGCGCCAGCCGCCTTCAGCGCCCGCCAGGCGCGCATGCGCACGGTGGCGTTGGCGGTCGGCAGGGAGAGGACGAGCAGATGCCAGAGCATGTCAGTAGCTTACCCTACACCATGTAGCTTTAGATACCAACTCACAACCCGCCAAGCCACTTGGCCCGCACAACCAAGCCCTGCCAGGACGCTTGCACCACCCCCTGTAAGGTTTGACAGGGGATCCGAAAACCCTGATCCCGGGCGCTCAGCCGGCGGCAACACTGCGCTGACAACAGCGGGAGAAGACCCATGAGAGGCATTCAACCGTCAGCCGGCGCGTGGCGCCTGGCCTTGGCCGCCGCGCTGGGCCTGGTCGCCAGCACGGCGGCGCTGGCTCAGGAGTTGTCGGTCTATGTGCTGCAAGGCCAGTTGACGCGGGCCAGCCAGAACATCACTTCGCTGGGCGCCGAACTGATGGGCGACCGCGTCAACCTGTACACCGGCGCGCTCGAGTTCCAGCACGGCGACATCAGCCTGCCGGGCAACAGCGCCTTGCCGGTGGCGTTGGGGCGCCGCCACACGGTGGGGCGCGACCCCATCGTGCAAGGCGAGTTCGGTGACTGGGACCTCGACGTTCCCCACATCCGCGGCGTCTTCCCCACTGCCCGCGGCTGGAAGACCATGAACGGCAGCACCGCGCGCTGCAGCAATTACGGCCCTCAGGCCGACTTCATCCTGTCCGGCACCGCGTTCTGGTATGCCGAGGAATTCTGGCAAGGCAACCACATGGCCATTCCCGGTGCCGGCAGCCAGGAGTTGCTGCTGCGCAGCTATGCCAACACCCTGATGCCCAGCGACGGCCAGAACTACCCCGTCGTCACCCGCGACAACTGGCAGCTGCGCTGCCTGCCCAGCGTCGCCAACGGCCCGGGCGAGGGGTTCGTCGCCCTTGCGCCCGACGGCACCCAGTACCGTTTCGACTGGATGGTGACGCGCACCCAGCCCTGGCTGCGCGACCCCGGCG
>JAUYAJ010000073.1 GCA_030693565.1 Rubrivivax sp. | reverse complement strand
CGCCGCGTGCTGGTGGCGCAGGCGCTGGTGCACCGGCCGCCGGTGATCGTGCTCGACGAACCCACCGCCGGCGTCGACGTCGAACTGCGCCAGACGCTGTGGCAGTTCATCTCGCGCCTGAACAAGGCCGGCCACACCGTGCTGCTGACGACGCATTACCTGGAAGAAGCCGAAGCGCTGTGCGGTCGCATCGCGATGCTCAAGCAAGGCCGAGTCGTCGCGCTGGACCGCACGGCCAACCTGCTCGCCGGCACCGCCAGCACGATGCTGAGCTTCAAGACCGACGATGCCTTGCCCGCCGAGGTGGCGGCGCAAGCGCGCATCACCGGCCGCAGCGTGCAGCTGACGGCGCACGACGCCGGCGAGGTCGAGCAGATCCTGGCCACGCTGCGCCAGGCCGGCGTGCGCGTGGACGAGCTCGAGATCGGCCGCGCCGACCTGGAGGACGTGTTCCTCGAGATCATGCAAGGCGTGCCGGCATGACGGTCCTGGCCGGCGTGCGCACGCTGCTCTACAAAGAGGTGCTGCGGTTCTGGAAAGTGGCCTTCCAGACCGTGGCCGCGCCGGTGCTGACGGCGATGATGTACCTGCTGATCTTCAGCCATGTGCTCGAAGGCCGGGTCGAGGTGTTCCCCGGCGTCGGCTATACCAGCTTCCTGGTGCCCGGGCTGGTGATGATGAGCGTGCTGCAGAACGCCTTCGCGAACAGCGCGAGCTCGCTGGTGCAGAGCAAGATCACCGGCAACCTGGTGTTCCTGCTGGTCACGCCGCTGAGCCCGCAGGCCTGGTTCCTGGCTTACGTGGGCGCGTCGGTCGTGCGCGGGCTGACGGTGGGCACGGGTGTCTTCATCGTCACCGCACTTTTCACCGCGCCGCAGTTCGCGCAGCCGGGGTGGATCCTCGTCTTCGCGCTGCTGGGCGCGGGCATGATGGGCTCGCTGGGGCTGATCGCCGGCTTGTGGGCCGACAAGTTCGACCAGATGGCGGCGTTCCAGAACTTCGTCATCATGCCGCTGACCTTCCTGTCCGGCGTTTTCTACTCGGTGCATTCGCTGCCCTCGTTCTGGCAGGGCATCAGCCACCTGAACCCGTTCTTCTACATGATCGACGGCTTCCGCCGCGGCTTCTTCGGCGTCAGCGACGTCTCGCCCTGGCTCAGCCTGGCGGTGGTTGGCAGCAGCTTCTTGCTGGTCGCCGGCATCGCCCTGCAACTGCTGCGCAGCGGCTACAAGCTGCGCCACTGACGGCGCCTCAGTCCGCCAGCGTCAACGGCGGCGCTGCCAGCGGCGGCTGCAGCCAAGGCACGACGGCGTCGACGAACTGCTGCAGCGTGAAGGGCTTGCCCAGATGGGCGTCGAATCCGGCCGCCAGGCATTCGGCGACGCCGGTGTCCATCACGTTGGCGGTCAGGGCCACGATGGGCAGTCGCGCCGTGCCGGCGGTGGCTTCATGCTGACGCCAGTGGCGCACGGCGCCGTAGCCGTCCATGACCGGCATCTGGCAGTCCATCAGCACGAGGTCGAAGGCGCTGCGCTGCAGTTCGTGCAGCGCAGCCTGGCCATCGGTGGCGGCGGTTGCGACGATGCCCAGCTTCTCGAGCATCGCCTGCGCCACCAGCATGTTGACCGGGTTGTCCTCGACCAGCAGCACGCGCGCGCCGTTCAGCGCCGGCCAGGCGTCGGCTGGCGACGGTGAGTCGATGTCGCCGACCGAGGTCGCCGCCGCTCCGGCCGGCAGCGTCAGCTCGATCCAGAACAGCGAGCCCTGTGCCGGCTGGCTTTGCAGACCGATGCGGCCGCCCATGAGATCGACGATGCGCTTGGCGATCGCCAGGCCCAGGCCGGTGCCGCCGAATCGGCGCGTCGTCGATGCATCGGCCTGGCTGAAGGCTGCGAACAAGGTGGCGGCGGCGTCCGCCGCCACACCGATGCCGGAGTCCTCGACCTCGATGCGCACATGGGCGTTGGCGGCGTCGCCAGCGGCCGGCGCCGGCAGCAGCCGCACGCTCAGCCGCACGCCGCCGTGTTCGGTGAACTTGATGGCGTTGGCGACCAGATTGGACAGCGTCTGCTGAAGCCGCAGCGGGTCGCCGACCAGTGAACGCGGCAGCCAGTCGTCGCAGACGACCTCGAAGCTCAGCCCCTTGGACTGCGCCTGCAGCCTGAACAGCGCTGCGACGCGCGCGACCACCTCGTGCAGGTCGAAGTCGATGGTTTCCAGTTCGAGGCGCCCGGCCTCGATCTTGGAGAAGTCCAGCACGTCGTTGATCAGCGTCAGCAGACCGCGGCCGCACTGGGCCAGCAGGTCGACCTTGCTGCGCTGCGCCGGGCTCAGGTCGTCGGCGAGCAAGAGCTCGGCCATGCCGATCAGCCCGTTCATCGGTGTGCGGATCTCGTGGCTGATGTTGGCGACGAAATTCGACTTCGCCACGCTGGCCGCATCGGCAGCGGCCTTGGCCTGGCGCAGGGCTTGCTCGGCGCGCTGGGCTGGCGTGATGTCGCGCGAGATGCCGTGATAGCCCGAGAACCGGCCTTGGGCGTCGAAGATCGGTGCGCCGAAGACCTGGATGAAGAAGTGCCCTTCGTCAGTCTGGCGGCCCAGGATCAGGTCGCGAAATGGCCGCCGCGCTTCGAGGTCGGCGCGATGCTCGTCCCAGCTGCAACTGACCGCGTACGTGTAGGGCAGTTCCCAGCGCAGTTTGCCGTGATGATCCAGCGGCTTGAGGCCGCCGCGGTGATCGCTGTGGCCTTCGGTGCCGATGAAGCGCAACTGCGCATCCTGCTCCCAGTACCAGTCGGACGACAGCTCGATCAAGTCGCGGAACTTGGCTTCGCTGGCCGCCACCAGCGCCTGGGCCGCGCGGTTGTCGGCGATCAGCCTGGCAATCCGGCTGGTCAGGCCTTCGATGTCGGCGCGCCCGCTGTCCTGGTTTGCCTCGCCGCCGCCTTGGGCGAGCTCGCGCACGGCCTCGCGCAGACTCTGGACAGCGCGCGCCTGGGCATCGGCCTCGGCGCGGATGCGCAGATTGGCCTCCAGCAGTTCGCTCGAGCTGATGGCCAGGCTGCGACTGGCCAGCGTCTGGTCGCGGTCGTACAGCGAGTAGGCGTCGTCGACGCGCGTCAGCAGCGCGCGCAGGCCGCGCAGCGCCTGGGCCAGCGGCGCGGGCTGGCTGGCCGACAAAGCCTCGGCAGCGCCGAGAAACGCCGCCACGGCGGCGTCGTCGGCCAGGCCGAGTTCGCGCCGCAGCTGCCGGGCGAGCAAGCGGTGCGGGGCCGTTGGCGCGCTCATTCCTCGTAGAGACAGGTGATCGTCATCGTCTGGTTGTGCAGCGCGCAGCTCGTCGAGCCGACGAAGGGGCTGATCTCGCCGTTCGAATAAAAGCCGGTGAGGGTGGCGCCAGCGCCCAGCACCTGAGCCACCGCCTCGACCTCGTCGTCGGTGCGTCCGCCCATCACCAGCTTGCGCCCTACGCAGCTGATCAGCAGCGCCAGCCCGGGGGTGGACGCTGCGAACATCGCCTGCGCGGCGCGGGCGGCCGCCTGCGCGCCATTGACGAGCGCATTGGTGTCGGCGTGCATCAGGCGCAGGTGACCGCCTTGCTGAACCTCGCCGGCCAGTATCAAGCTGCCATCGCTCTCGTCGATGCCCAGAATGGTCCGGATCAAGCCGACTTCGCGCAAGTCGTCGCCAAGCATCGCGAAAGGAAACAGCAGCCCCGAGGCGGGCAGGTCGCGGGCGTACTCGCCGAGGTAGCGCTTGTAGACATCGAGCGCTGGCTCGCCGTCGAGTTCCTGCAGCAGGTTGCCGCGTGCCCGCGTCACCCGTCGTGGCGGGCCGAAAGGCTGCCAGCCGCCGAACGATCCATGCGCCACCCGGGTGGCGCTGCCGTACCAGCCGATGGCGACGATGGCGCGCTGCGAGACGCCTTGGTTCGACAGCGTCCAGCTGCGCTCGAAGGCGCCGGCGTCACCGGCCAGGCCGCCGGTCAGCACGACGCCGGGTCCGACGCCCTGGGTCACGCCGTCGATCAGCGCGCTGCCATTGATGGCCACGCCTTGACCGAAGATCAGCACGGCGCTCAGGTCGTCGGCGGCGAGTTGCGCTGCCAGCCGCTGGCCAGCGCTGCGCGAGTCGTCCATGGCGGCGAGGTCGACGCTGGCAATCCGAAACGCCGGCGTGTTGAAGTGGATCGCGGTGACGACGACGCTGCCGTCGTCGACGCCACTGTTCGAGATCTCGCCAGCGGTGCTGCAGCCGACGCGCTGGGCGCGCGGGAAGGCCGCGGCCAGGGTCGGCGCGAAGCCGGGATCCTGCATTGCTTCGATGCAGGCGAACACGAGCACGAGTTGAGGGTCGATGCCTGCCAGTTCAGCGAAGTCGGCTTGCGCCAGCGATGCTGCGGAGACGCTCAGCTGCCGAACTTGCATGAAGGACTTCCTTTTCAAGGGCGCCATGATTGTCACGGCGCCAGCCGGCTGCGGACGCTGGGAATTCCCGGTGAAAACACCAGTCCGGGCGGGCGCCTTGGCGCAGCGCCTAGACGCCGCGGCCGTGGTGGCCGAGATCGGGCAGGCGCACGGCCAGGGCCGGCGGCGCCGGCGTGTCGAGCAAGGCGCAGGCGCTGGCCAGTGCAGCGATTGCCTTGGCGCCGGACTCGTCGTTCGTGCTCGCCCAGGCCTGAACCCAGGCGCGTGCCAGGCGCGGCCGGTGCAGACTGGGCAGCTGACGCTGCAGCCGCAACAAGGCACGCAGTGCCGGGCCCGGCTGCACTGCGCGCCATGGCAGTGGCGGGGCCGGGCTCAGCGCAGCCAACGTCGCCTGCGCCCAGGCACGCTCCGCCGGAGCGGCCAGTCCCAGGCAAGTGGACAGCGCCTGCGTCACCCGGTTCAGATCGGCGCCGTGGCGGGCCAGTGGGTCGCCGGCGCCGGCCACCACCAGGCCGGGCCGGCGCCGGCGCAGCCGGTGGCGCAGCAACAACCAGCGCAGCAGGCCGGGACCATCGACGACGCCCGTGGCAGCTTCGTGCAGCAGTTGCTGTTGCCACTGGCGCGGCGTGTCGGCCGCGCGCTGCGCCAAGGCGTCGAACAAGGCCGCAGACGCGGGCGTTCGCAGGCGGGCGAGTTGCTCGGTCATCGGTTGCGCCCAGGCCGGCGCCGGGTCTTGCGCTGGCGCCGCGCCGTGCAGGATCAGCAAGGCAAAGCGCAGTTCGGCGGCGGACTGCCAGCGCCGGCTGCGCGTCAGCGCGTCGTCTTCGCCATCGGTTGGCGCGAAGGCGGCCTGGAAGCGGTCGGCCGAGGGCGGCGCCGGTGTGGCGCTGTCCCCGCTTGGACTCGCCAGCGCGAGGCCAGGAAGTTCGTCCGCGACGGGCATGGGCAGCAGCTCGGCAGCCAGCGCCGGCATCGCGCGGCCGTAGAGGCGGCGGATGCGCTCGGCCAGTGGCGGATGGGTCGCCCACCACGACCATTGCGGCCGGGCCGCCAGCAGCAAGTGGGCCAGCGTGCCGATGCCGGCGTGCAGGCGGTCGTCGCCGCGGCGCTGCTGGCCGGCAATCTTGCGCAGCGCCGCGCCCAGTCCCAGCGTCTGCCGGCTGTACTTGACGGCCGAGGCGTCGGCGAGGAATTCGCGCTGGCGCGACACCGCGGCCTGCAGCAGCCGGCCGGCCGCCCAGCCGCCGGCACCGGCGGTGACGAGGGCGATGCCGATGGGCAGCAACAGCAGCGAACGGCGGCCGCCGTCGCCGCGCTCGAGCATGCCGTGGCCGAAGTCGAACACCATGCGCAAGCCCCAGACCAGGCCGATCAGCCGCATGTTGAGCCGGGTGTCGCCATGCACGAGGTGGCTGATCTCGTGTGCCACCACGCCTTGCAGCTCGGCGCGTTCAAGCCGCTGCAGCGCGCCCAGGGTGACGGCGACGACGGCGTCGTCAGCGCGCCAGCCGGCAGCGAAGGCGTTGATGGCCTGCTCGCGCGGCAGCACCCAGGCCGCCGGTGCCGGCGTGTTGGCGGCCAGCGCCATCTCGGCAACGACGTGGAGCAAGCGCCGCTCCAGGCGTTCATCACGGCTGGCCGGGCGGCCACCGGCCAGCTGCGCCACATGGGCGCCGCCGGTGCGCAAGCGCAGCGTTTCGACCGCGCAGCCGCCGAGCACGAAGAGCAGCACAAGGGCGCTGTTGGTTTCGAAGAAGAGTGCCGGAAAGCCGTCGGTCCAGGGAAAGCTCAGCCGGTAAGCCAGCGCCAGCGCGCCGTTGACCGCCAGCAGCAGCAGCGCCACCACCAGGGCGAACAGCGCCAGCAGAGCGCGCGTGCCCGCTTGCGCCGCGTCTTGCTGCCGGCGAAAGCGCACCGGCGACGCTCAGAGCTGGACGCGCAGCGGCCGGCGTTCCTCGTCGCTGGTCGTGGCTTGCAGCGGCGCCGCCGGGCGAAAGCCCGTCAGCCGGGCGATCACCAGCGTGGGGAAATGCTGAGCCGCGTTGTTGTGGTCGAGCACGGCGTCGTTGAACGCCTGGCGGGCGAAGGCGATGCGGTTTTCGGTGTGGGTCAGCTCTTCGCTGAGGTCGCGCAAGCTGTCGTCGGCCTTGAGCTGGGGATAGGCCTCGACGACGACCATCAGCCGCGACAAGGCGCCGGCCAGCGCGCCGTCGGCGGCTGCCAGCGCGGCGATGCGCTCGCCGTTGGCCGGTGCCTGGCGCGCCCGGCCGGCGGCGCTGTGGGCGTTGTTGCGTGCCTCGATCACCGCCTGCAAGGTCTCGCGCTCATGTTGCAGGTATTTGCGCGCCACCTCCACCAGGTTGGGGACGAGGTCGTAGCGGCGCTTGAGCTGGACGTCGATCTGCGCGAAGGCATTGGTGATCTCGTTGCGCAGCCCGACCAGCCGGTTGTAGGCCCAGACCGCCCAGATCACGACGATGGCCAGCGCCGAGCCGCGAAAGACCCACATCTCGACCAACGAATCGACGTCCATCCTTCACCTCCCCGTTGGGGCCATTGTCGGCGCGCCGCGGCCTTTGTGGCAGGGGCCGCTACACTCCGTTTGCCATGTCCGATCCGACCCCCGCCGAAGTTCGCAACTACATCACCGCAGGCCTGGCCTGCGAGCACCTTGATGTGGAAGGCGACGGCCGCCATTTCTTCGCCACCATCGTCTCTGCCGAGTTCGAGGGCTTGCCGCGCATTCGCCGGCACCAGAGGGTTTACGCGGCCCTGGGCGATAGAATGCGCGAACAGATTCACGCGCTGTCGATGAAGACGCTCACACCGGCCGAGTTCTCGGCCCAAGCTCACCACAACTGAAACCACCTGCGGTGCGCCGCGGGTGGCCTGGCGCGCCCCGGCGCGCTGGCGCCGTTCCCGCTGTGCAGCGCGAAGACGCCACAGCATGGACAAACTCCTGATTCGCGGCGGCCGCTCGCTGCAAGGCGAGGTGCTGATCTCCGGCGCCAAGAACGCCGCCCTGCCTGAACTCTGCGCCGCGCTCTTGTGCGCCGAGCCTTTGATGCTGAGCAACGTGCCGCGTCTGCAAGACGTCGCCACCATGCTCAAGCTGCTGCGCACCATGGGCGTGCAGGTCGAGCGTGCCGAGGCGAGCCCGGAAACCGTCACCCTCGACGCCAGCGGCGCCATCGATGCGGTCGCCCCGTATGAGCTGGTGAAGACGATGCGGGCCTCGATCCTGGTGCTGGGCGCCTTGCTGGCGCGTTACGGCCAGGCCACGGTGTCGCTGCCCGGCGGCTGCGCCATCGGCTCGCGGCCGGTCGACCAGCACATCAAGGGCTTGCAGGCGATGGGCGCGCAGATCAGCGTCGAGCACGGCAACATCGTTGCCAAGGCGCAGCGCCTGCGCGGCGCCCGCATCACCACCGACATGGTCACCGTCACCGGCACCGAAAACCTGCTGATGGCGGCGACGCTGGCGGCCGGCGAGACGGTGCTGGAGAACGCCGCCCAGGAGCCCGAGATCGTCGACCTGGCCGAATTGCTGATCGCGATGGGCGCGCGCATCGAAGGCCATGGCAGCCACCGCATCTGCATCCAGGGCGTCGAGCGGCTGCATGCGCCGCGCGGCGGCCACCGCATCATCGCCGACCGCATCGAGGCGGGCACCTTCTTGTGCGCGGTGGCGGCCACCGGCGGCGACGTGCTGCTGCGCGGCGCCCGCGCCGACCACCTCGACGCCGTGATCGACAAGCTGCGCGAGGCCGGCGCCGAGGTCGACGCGGGCAGCGACACGATCCGCATCCGCATGTCGCGCCGGCCGCAGGCCGTCAGCCTGCGCACCAGCGAATACCCGGCTTTCCCGACCGACATGCAGGCCCAGTTCATGGCCGTGAACTGCATCGCCGAAGGCACGGCCAAGGTCTCGGAGACGATCTTCGAGAACCGTTTCATGCACGTGAACGAACTCGTGCGGCTGGGCGCGCGCATCGAGGTCGACGGCCGCACGGCACTGATCCAGGGCGTGCCGCGGTTGTCGGGCGCCGCGGTGATGGCGACTGACCTGCGCGCTTCGGCCAGCCTGGTGATCGCCGGCATGGTGGCCGAGGGCCAGACCGTGGTCGACCGCATCTACCACCTGGACCGTGGCTACGACCGCATGGAAGCCAAGCTGCGCGCCGTCGGCGCCGACATCGAACGCACACGCTGAGAGCGCCCCCATGATCACGCTTGCACTGTCCAAAGGCCGGATCTTCGACGACTCGCTGCCGCTGCTGCGCGCTGCCGGCATCGAGGTGCTGGACGACCCCGAGAAGTCGCGCAAGCTGATCCTGGCCACCAGCCGGCCCGACCTGCGCGTGGTGATGGTGCGCGCAAGCGACGTGCCCACTTATGTGCGCCACGGCGGCGCCGACCTGGGCGTGGCCGGCCTGGACGTGCTGCTGGAAACCGACGACGGCCTGTACCGGCCGCTCGACCTGGGCATTGCCCGCTGCCGCATGAGCGTGGCCACGCGCGAGGACTTCGACTACGCGGCTGCCGTCAAGCAAGGCTCGCGCATTCGCGTGGCCACCAAGTACACCCGCATGGCGCGCCAGCATTTCGCCGCTAAAGGTGTGCACGTCGACCTCATCAAGCTCTATGGCTCGATGGAGCTGGCACCGCTGACCGGGCTGGCCGACGCCATCGTCGACATGGTCTCCACCGGCAGCACGCTCAAGGCCAATCACCTGGTGGAGGTTGAACGCATCATGGACATCACGGCAAGGCTGGTGGTGAACCCGGCGTCGCTCAAGCTCAAGCGCGAGCCGATCCGGGCCTTGATCGACGCTTTCGAGGCCGCCGTCGCGGCGGCGCGGTGATGAGCGTCGCACTGCGCCAGCTGCGCACCACCGACGCCGGCTTCGAGGCCGAGTTCCAGCGCCTGCAGCATGGCTCGGCGCAGGCGGGTGCCGACATCGAGGCCCGCGTCGCCGCCATCATCGACGACGTGCGCGCGCGCGGCGACGCTGCGCTGCTCGACCACACGGCGCGGCTGGACGGCGTCAGCGCGACGTCGGTAGCGGCGCTGGAGATCGGCGCAGAGGAGCTGCAAGCGGCGCTGGCGGCGATCACGCCGGCGCAGCGCCAGGCGCTGCAGGCGGCTGCGGCGCGCGTGCGCCAGTTCCACGAGCGCCAGCTCGAAGCCTGCGGGCGCAGCTGGCAATACCGCGACGCCGACGGCAGCCTACTGGGCCAGAAGGTGACGCCGCTGGACCGTGTCGGCATCTACGTGCCGGGCGGCAAGGCCGCTTATCCATCCAGCGTGCTGATGAACGCGATCCCGGCCCAGGTCGCTGGCGTCGGCGAGATCATCATGGTGGTGCCCACGCCCGGCGGCGAGCGCAATGCGCTGGTGCTGGCGGCGGCGGCGCTGGCCGGTGTGCACCGCGTTTTCACGCTCGGCGGCGCGCAGGCGGTGGCGGCGCTGGCCTGGGGCACGGCCACAGTGCCGCGCGTCGACAAGATCACCGGCCCCGGCAACGCCTATGTGGCCTGCGCCAAGCGGCGTGTGTTTGGCCAGGTCGGCATCGACATGATCGCCGGGCCGAGCGAGATCCTGGTGCTGGCCGACGGCACGACGCCGCCCGACTGGGTGGCGATGGACCTCTTCAGCCAGGCCGAACACGACGAGCTGGCGCAAAGCATCTTGCTGTGCCCGGACGCCGCCTACATCGACCAGGTGCGCGCCGCCATCGAACGGCTGCTGCCCGAGATGCCGCGCCGCCAGATCATCCGCGCCGCGCTCGAAGGGCGCGGCGCGCTGATCCTGACGCGTTCGATGGAAGAGTCCTGCGAAATCAGCAACCGCATCGCGCCCGAGCACCTGGAACTCAGCTCCATCGAGCCGCAGCGCTGGGACGCGCTGCTGCGCCATGCTGGCGCGATCTTCCTCGGCGCCTTCACCAGCGAAAGCCTGGGCGACTACTGCGCCGGCCCCAACCATGTGCTGCCAACCGCGGGCACGGCGCGCTTCTCGTCGCCACTGGGCGTTTACGACTTTCAAAAGCGCAGCAGCCTGATCGAGGTCAGCGCCGCCGGCGCTGCGGTGCTGGGGCCGGTGGCCGCCGAACTGGCTTACGGCGAAGGCCTGCAAGCCCATGCGCGGGCGGCCGAAATGCGCATCGTGCCAGCCGCCGGAGAACAGTCATGAGCAACCCGCTGACGCAGCGCCTGCAGCACACGATTCGCCAGGACGTGGCATCGATGCATGCTTACGCCATCCAGCCCAGCGCCGGCTTCATCAAGCTCGACGCGATGGAGAACCCGTTCCGGTTGCCCGCCGAGTTGCAGCGCGAACTCGGCGAGCGCCTGGCCGCGGTGGCGATCAACCGTTATCCGGCGCAATGTGTGGCCGACGTCATCGACGCCTTGACCCGGCATGTGGACCTGCCCGCTGGCTGCAAGCTGATGCTGGGCAATGGCTCCGACGAGCTGATCGACATGTTGTCGGTGGCCTGCAACGTGCCCGGCGCCAAAGTGCTGGCGCCGCTGCCGGGCTTTGTGATGTACGAGATGTCGGCGCGGCTGCGCGGGCTGCAGTTCGTCGGCGTGCCGCTGACGGCTGATTTCGAGCTCGACGAAGCGGCGATGCTGGCGGCGATCGAGCTGCACAGGCCGGCGCTGACCTACATCGCCTACCCGAACAACCCGAGCGCCAACCTCTGGGACGACGCGGTGATCGACCGCATCGTCGCCGCCGTCGGCGCCCAGCAAGGCCTGGTCGTGTTCGACGAGGCCTACCAGCCGTTTTCGTCGCGCTCCTGGATGTCCAGATTGGCTGGCCACGAACATGTGCTGGTGCTGCGCACGCTGAGCAAGTTCGGCCTGGCCGGCGTGCGCCTGGGTTATCTGTGCGGCGCGGCGGCACTCATCGACGAGATCGACAAGGTGCGCCCGCCCTACAACATCAGCGCGCTCAACGCCGAAGCGACGCTGTTCGCGCTGGCCCATGCCGACGAGTACGCGCGCCAGGCCACGCTGCTGCGCGACGAGCGCGAACGCCTGCTGCCGGCCTTGCGGGCGCTGCCCGGCGTCACCGTCTTCCCCAGCCAGGCCAACATGATCCTGGTGCGTGTGCCCGACTCGGCGCGCGCCTTTGCGGGCATGAAGGCCCAGGGCGTGCTCGTCAAGCACATCGCCGGCCTGCACCCGCTGCTGGCCAACTGCCTGCGGCTGACTGTCGGTCTGCCAGAGGAGAATGAGCGCATGATTCAAGCACTGAAGGTGAGCCTGTGACCAACCGCGTGGCCGAGCTCCGGCGCGACACCAAGGAAACCCAGATCCGCGTGCGCATCGACCTCGATGGCTGCGGCGACGCCCAGTTGTCGACCGGCATCGGTTTCTTCGACCACATGCTCGACCAGATCGCCCGCCACGGGCTGATCGACCTCGAGATCGACGCCGTCGGCGACCTGCACATCGACGGCCACCACACCGTCGAGGACGTCGGCATCACGCTCGGCCAGGCGGTGGCGCAGGCCGTGGGCGACAAGCGCGGCATCAGCCGCTACGGCCACGCCTACGTGCCGCTGGACGAAGCGCTGTCGCGGGTGGTGATCGACTTCTCGGGGCGCCCCGGGCTGCACATGAACGTGCCTTTCAAGTCGGGCATGGTCGGCGGCTTCGACACCCAGCTCGCGTTCGAGTTCTTCCAGGGTTTTGCCAACCACGCGCTGGTCACGCTGCACGTCGACAACTTGAAAGGCGACAACGCCCACCACCAGTGCGAGACGATCTTCAAGGCTTTTGCGCGCGCGCTGCGCATGGCGCTGACGCCCGACCCGCGCGCCGCCGGTGTGATCCCGTCGACCAAGGGCAGCTTGTGAGATGAGCACCACCGTGGCCGTCGTCGACTACGGCATGGGCAACCTGCGCTCGGTGTCGCAGGCCGTGCTGCATGTTGCCGCGGGCGCGCAGGTCGAGGTGATCGTCACCTCGAAAGCTGACGATGTGATGGCCGCCGATCGCGTCGTGCTGCCGGGGCAGGGGGCGATGCGCGACTGCATGCGCGAGCTGCGCGAATCGGGCTTGCTGCCGGCGGTGCTGCACGCTGCCGCCCACAAGCCGCTGCTGGGCGTGTGCGTGGGCATGCAGATGCTGCTCGACCACAGCGAGGAGCAGGACACGCCCGGCCTGGCCTTGTTCCCCGGCCGCGTGCGCCGCTTCGCGCTCGAGGGCCGGCGCCAGAGCGACGGCAGCCGCTACAAGGTGCCGCAGATGGGCTGGAACCAGGTTGCCCAGCGGCCGCATGCGCTGTGGCAAGGCATTCCCGACCAAGCCTGGTTCTACTTCGTCCACAGCTACTACGCCGAACCGTCTGACCCGCGCCACACGGCCGGCGAGGCCGATTACGGCGGCCGCTTTACCTGCGTGCTGGCGCGGGATAATATTTTCGCCACCCAATTCCACCCCGAGAAGAGCGCCGACCACGGCCTGGCGCTGTACCGCAACTTCCTCCACTGGAAGCCTTGAGCCTCCTCTTCCCGCCGCGTCTTCTTCCACTCAGCCCGACCCAGCCATGCTGCTGATACCCGCCATCGACCTCAAAGACGGCAAATGTGTGCGCCTGCAACAAGGCGACATGTCTGTCTCCACCACCTTCGGCGAAGACCCGGCCGCGATGGCGCGGCGCTGGCTCGACGCCGGTGCCCGCCGCCTGCACCTGGTCGACTTGAACGGCGCTTTTGCCGGCAAGCCGGTCAATGAAGCGGCCGTCAAAGCAATCCTGCGCGAGGTCGGTGACGAGATTCCGGTCCAACTCGGCGGCGGTTTGCGCGACCTCGACACCATCGAGCGCTACCTCGACGACGGCCTGAGCTACGTCATCATCGGCACCGCCGCGGTCAAGAGCCCGGGCTTTCTGAAAGACGCCTGCAGCGCTTTCGGCGGCCACATCATCGTCGGCCTCGATGCGCGCGACGGCAAGGTGGCCACCGACGGCTGGAGCAAGCTCACCGGGCACGAAGTGGTCGACCTGGCGCTGAAGTTCCAGGACTACGGCGTCGAAGGCGTGATCTACACCGACATCGGCCGCGACGGCATGCTCACCGGCATCAACATCGAAGCCACCGTGACGCTGGCGCGCGCGCTCACCATCCCCGTCTTCGCCTCCGGCGGGCTGTCGGGGCTGGCCGACATCGAGCGCCTGTGCGCGGTCGAGTTCGAAGGCATCGAAGGCGTCATCTGCGGCCGCAGCATCTACACCGGGGCGCTCGACTTTGCCTCGGCGCAGACGCGCGCCGACGAACTCGGCATCGACGCCTGACACCGCCCGATGCTGGCCAAGCGCATCATTCCCTGCCTGGACGTGACCGGCGGGCGCGTCGTCAAGGGCGTCAACTTCCTCGAGCTGCGCGACGCCGGTGACCCGGTTGAAATTGCCGCCCGCTACAACGAGCAAGGCGCCGACGAGCTGACCTTCCTCGACATCACCGCCACCTCGGACGAGCGCGACCTCATCCTGCACATCATCGAGGCGGTGGCCTCGCAGGTCTTCATCCCGCTCACCGTCGGCGGCGGCGTGCGCAGCGTCGACGATGTGCGCCGGCTGCTCAACGCCGGTGCCGACAAGGTCAGCTTCAATTCCGCCGCCGTGGCACGCCCGCAGCTGATCTTCGAGGCCGCCGACAAATACGGCGCGCAGTGCATCGTCGTCGCCATCGACGCCAAGAAGCGTCCCGGTGGCGGCGGCTGGGACGTCTACACCCATGGCGGGCGCAAGAACACCGGCCTGGACGCGGTGGCCTGGGCGCAGCAGATGGCGACGCTGGGCGCCGGCGAGATCCTGCTCACCAGCATGGACCGCGACGGCACCAAGATCGGCTTCGACCTCGAACTCACGCGCGACGTCAGCGACGCCGTGCCGGTACCGGTGATCGCCTCGGGCGGCGTCGGCGCGCTCGAACACCTGTCCGACGGCATCCGCATCGGCGGCGCCGACGCCGTGCTGGCGGCCAGCATCTTCCATTACGGCGAGTTCAGCGTCGGCCAGGCCAAGGCGCTGCTGGCGCGAGACGGCATTCCGGTGCGCTTGTGAAACCCGGCCACGCCGCGGCGGGCGAGGTGCGCATCGTCGGTGGCCAGTGGAAGCGCAGCAAGCTGCCGGTGCTGGACCGCCCCGGGCTGCGCCCGACCCCCGACCGCGTGCGCGAGACCTTGTTCAACTGGCTCGGCCAGGATCTGGCCGGCTGGCGCGTGCTCGACGCCTTCGCCGGCAGTGGCGCGCTCGGCTTCGAGGCGGCGTCGCGCGGCGCCGCGTCGACCTTGCTGCTGGAAAACGATGCGACCCTGGTGGCCAGCCTGCAGGCCTCGGCCCTGCGGCTGGGCGCGACGACGCTGAGCGTCGAGCGCGCCGATGCGCTGCGCTGGCTGGCCGCCTGCGCGCCGGGGCGCTTCGACCTCGTGCTGCTGGACCCGCCGTTCGACAGCGGGCTGGGTCCGGCGCTGGTGGCGCAGGCGGGCCGCATCGTGGCGGTCGGCGGTTGTGTCTACCTGGAAGCGGCCGCCGCGCTTGACGCGCCGCCGCCCGGACTCGTCGAACACCGGCGCGGCCGCGCCGGCGCGGTCCACTTCCAGCTCTTCAGGCGCAGCGCCGACGGCGCGTGAGCGCGCGCCGTCTACACTGGCTGGACCGACCGGACTGTCCGAACCCCAGAATGCGCCCATCCCCGAGAAGGACCGTGCCGTGACCGCTGCGAACCCGCTCACCGCCGTCTACCCAGGCACCTTCGACCCCATGACGCTGGGTCACGAAGACCTGATGCGCCGGGCTTCGCGCCTGTTCGACCGCCTGATCCTGGCCGTGGCCGCGGGCCACCACAAGCGCACGATGTTCAACATCGACGAGCGGCTGGAGATTGCGCGTGAGATCGCCTCGCCTTACGCGAACGTCGAAGTCACCGCCTTTCGCGGCCTGCTGCGCGACTTCGTCGTCGGCAACGGCGGCAAGGTGGTGGTGCGCGGCCTGCGCGCGGTGAGCGACTTCGAGTACGAGTTCCAGATGGCGGGCATGAACCGCCAGCTGATGCCCGACGTCGAGACCGTGTTCATGACCCCGAGTGACCAGTTTCAGTTCGTCAGCGCGACCTTCGTGCGCGAGATTGCCACCCTGGGCGGGGATGTTTCCAACTTCGTCGCGCCCTTGGTGCTGGCGCGGCTGAACGACCGCGTCAAACAACCCAATGTCTGAAGCGCGAGCGCTGCGGGAAGGCAGGGCCTGATCGATGGCACTGTGGATCACCGACGAGTGCATCAACTGCGATGTCTGCGAGCCCGAGTGCCCGAATCAGGCGATCTTCATGGGCGTGGAGATCTACGAGATCGACGCCAGCCGCTGCACTGAATGTGTCGGCCACTTCGCCGAGCCCCAGTGTGTGCAGGTCTGCCCGGTGAGCTGCATCCCGGTCAACCCCGCTTGCGTGGAAACGGCAGAACAGCTGCTGGCGAAGTACCAGCGGCTTCAAGCCGACGCAGCTGATTCTGGCGCGGCGCCAGCGGCGCCGCGCTGAGCGCCGGCGCCGCGGCGGCCAGGATGCCCGCAGGGCCGCGCGCCAGCGCCACGCGCTCGCGCTGTTCACGTTCGCTCACCCATTGCGC